>CAITSE010000322.1 GCA_903894975.1 uncultured Lentisphaerota bacterium | reverse complement strand
CTTAACTTGACGCGCATGCCCGGCGAGGGACTCCGACCCGTTTCCTTTGAACCGCCGGGATTTGCGAAGTCCACTGGCGGACCAACGCATGGTCGTCTCGCCAACGCCTCATCCGCCAGTGCACTTCGCAAATCCCGGCGGTTCAAAGGAAACGGGTCGAAGACCCTCTCGGTGAGGGGTTCGGGGAGCGCGGAGAACGCGCGCTCCCCGATTCCGGCTCAGCGGCGGCTGAGTTCTTCGTAGACTTCGTTGTAGTAGAGGGCGTTTGCCACGGGGGTGTTGGCGGGAATGTGGTTGCCCACGGCCAGGAAAAAGCCGGGGCAGTTCTTGCCGATCCCCATGCAGCGTTCCACCTCGGCGCGGATTTGGGGGCGGGTGCCCGAAAGCAGGATGCGCGTGTCGGCGTTGCCGATGAAAAAATGCGTCCGCCCGTAACGCTCGGCGATCTGCGCCATGTCGGTGGACGGCTCCAGGACAAACCCGTTCACGCCGGCCGCGGCCACGTCGTCGATGAATGCGGTGTAATTTCCGTCCGAAGTGTACGCGATCTTCTTGCCGGCCTCCCGGAGCGGCGCGAAAAAGCGGCGGTAGTTCGGAAAGAGATAACGCCGGTACCAGTCGGGATGGATGAACGGGCCGGAGGTCCAGACCATGTCGTCATGGACCATGAACAGCGGGACGTCCGACGCGGCCATGGCCTCGAAATAGGGCAGGGCCCAGTCGGCGTAGCGGTTCATGAGCTGGCCGAACCGGTCCGGGTCCGTGCCCGCGGCCTCCAGCAGCAGGTCCCAGCCGAAAATGTCCAGCAGTCCGGAAATGCCGGTGATGTAGATGCCGGTCATGTTGACCCCGCCGGGATTGGCCGCGCAATTGCGCCGGTAATGCTCCTCGAACCGGGGAACGAGTCCGGCGCGGTCGCGGGGGCCGTAGGCCGCCGTCGGGTCGAAGGCCAGCACCGCCTCGGCATCGGCGAACGGACAGGTCCCGGCCGCGCGCCGGTCGCTGCCGCCGACGGCGTAATCGGCATGCCCCAGGTCGGTGCGAAGCGCGCCGAACTCCCCGCCGGAGATGAGCGTGGACCAGAAGAAGTCGTAGTTCCAGGCCGTGACAAAGGCCCGGCGCGCCCGCTCCCGCAACTCCGCCGGGCTGGACGCGTCCACGGCGATGCCGGTGACCGCCCGGACCAAGTCGAAATGGTACGAGTCCGCCGAATACTCCGTGCGCGGCACGCGCGGCGGCATGTCAAGATTGATTGCGGCCCAGCCGTCCTGGTAACTCATGGGAAACGCCTTTCCGGATTACGAACAACGCCATTTTTTTGCCACAACAGAACACAAAGAGTAATTCAAATTTATTCGCGTTCATTGGCGTTCATTAGCGGTTTAAAAAGAATGTGTTATACAATTACGGGAAAGCATGTTCCGGTTTTGAACCGCGAATGAACGCCAATGAACGCGAATAGTATCCCGGTTTGATTTTTAATTGGGACAAGGAAGCCCTCCGTTTTCTCCGTTATCTCCTGTTCAAAACCGAACCTTCCTTCTGTGGACCGGTTGTGGCAATCAGTATAAGCTCCGGCCCGGCCGGGGCCATGCGGGATTTTAGGATTGATTTGGCAATTTTACAGGTTATGATGTTTTTCGTGTCTAAATCTTTACCTGAAAACAAGGAATCTTCCGTTCCACGCGGTGGCGGGCCGTGGGCGGCGCTGACCACGGATTTGATCACCGGCGGTTGCGTGGTCTGCACTCCGGCCTGGGCCGGCGGCTGGAGCCAGATGCACAGCGATTCCTTCGCCCGGCTCTACTGGGTGCGGGAAGGCGGCGGGTTCATCGAACTGGCGTCGGGCCGGCTGACGCTGCGCCCGCACCGGCTGTACCTGATTCCGCCGCACGCCCCCGGCCGTTATGTGTGTCCGCGGCGGATGGTCAAGGACTGGGTGCATTTCACGGCGCGCCGGCAGGGGCTGGACCTGTTCCTGGGCGGCACGCGCCCGCTGACGGCGGCCGTGCCGGCGGCGGCACGGCCCGCCCTGGATGCGGACTGGGCCGACCTGCTGGCCGGACTGCCGGCGGCGGCGCCGGAACCGGTCCAGCTGCGCGCCGACGGCTCGCTGCGGCGGATCCTGGCGCGATTGCTGGCGACCGCCGACGCAACTCCGGCGGAGGCGGCCGCCGCCGCGCGCCGACGCTCAGCCCCCTGGCTGTCTGCCGTGCTGGAATATCTGGAACGGCGTCTGGCGGAAACGGTGCGCCTGAACGAGATCGCGGCCGTGGCGCGGCTGCACCCGACCTATTTCTCCAACCGCTTCACCGCGCTGGCGGGGACCAGTCCGTTGCAATACCTGAAACGCCTCCGGATCGAACGCGCCCAGGCGCTGCTTTGGCAGACGCGCCTGCCGGTGAAGGAGATCGCCGCGGCCACGGGTTTCCGTGACGTCTTCCATTTCTCCCGCGTCTTCCGCGCCGTGACCGGCCTGCCCCCCGCCCGCTTCCGCCACCGCCGCACCGGCCCGGTGCCGTAACCCTGGGAGCGCCGAGCCCCAGCTCGGCGAGTCGGGGGCGCAGTTCGCGCGCCCCCGACCCCCCCGGCGAGGGTCTTCGACCCGTTTCCGGTTGGCGTGGCGAAATGCGCTGGCGTACGGCGCAGGGTCCTCTCGCCAACGTTCTCTCCGCCAGCAAATTTCGCCCCGCCGGGCGGCGGCACATCACGGCACATCCGGCTTGATTCGAGGGAATGGTCGGACTTGCGTGATATATCACATGATATATGGTATGGGCATGAAAACGCCGAAAACCCCTCCGGAAAAGCTCGCGGACCAGGCGTACCGGTTCGTGCTGGAACGGATCCGCACCCGGGCCTGGCCGCCGGGGTTTCTCCTGAACCGGCGCATGGCGGCGGCGGAACTGGGCATGAGCCCGGCGCCGGTGCTGGAGGCGCTGGTGCGCCTGGAAAACGAGGGGGTGGTGGAAAGCCTGCCGCGCAAGGGGACGCGGGTGTGCCTGGCCCGGCCCGCGGACATCTACGGGCTGATGATCGTGCGCGAAGCCCTGGAGGCGCAGGCGGTGCGCCTGCTCACTCCCAAGGCGCTGCGGAAACGGTTGCCGGAACTGCGCGGACTGGCGGCGGAAATTGACCGCGGGACGCTTCATTCCGTGGAGAATTACCAGCGGGAAGTGACGTTCCACCGGACCCTGGTGGAACTGGCGGAGTGCCCGGCCCTACTCCAGGCCTACGACCGGATCATGACCGCCAGCCTGTTCCTGCAATACAACATGGTCGGCACGGTCGCAGCGGGGGCTCCGCTCCGGCGGCACTCGGACCTCCTGCGTGAACTGGCCGCCGCTAAAACGCCGGAGGCCGCCGAGGCCGCGGTGCGCCGGCACAACGCGGAAAAAATCGCGGCCTGGCGCCAGTTCCAGGAAACGCCGACCCCATAACAGCTTTATCCAGAACTCGTCACCAATCGATTTCATCTGCCACAAAAGATCACAAGGATACACAAAAAAGAGAAAATTCCCCTTTTGTGCTTCTTTGTGTTCTTTTGTGGCTAAACACGTTCTCAGCCAAGGAATCCAGCCATGCCCCTGTCACACGCCGACATGCTCGAACTCAAGCGCTGGAACACGCCGACGATCTACAACGGCTGGGAACAGCTCACCCGGCACGACGCCGCCCACGGCGGGTTCAATCCGGAGGAGACCCGGGATTTCATGCCGCAGATGGGGCCCATGACGGGCCGCGCGGTGACGGTGCAGTTCGAACCTGGCAATCCCGAGCACCCGAAACGCAACCCGCAGGCCTGGAGTGAATACCGCCAATACGTCGCCTCCATTCCCGGCCCCAAGATCGTGGTGGTCCAGGACCTGGACAAGCCCGCCTGCTACGGCGCGTTCTGGGGCGAGGTCAACAGCAACATCCACCGCGCCCTCGGCTGCGTCGGCACCATCACCGACGGCGCCATCCGGGACGTGGACGAGATGTGCAACGCCGGGTTCAAGGCGCTGGCCCGGCGCTTCTGCGTGGGGCACGCGTTTTCCTGTCCGGTGCGCTGGGGGTGCGAGGTCGAGGTGTTCGGCCGTTGCGTCCGGCCGGGCCAGTTCATTCATGCCGATAAGCACGGGTTCCTGGTCGTCCCCGAAGAGGACGAAGACCGTCTGCTGGAGGCGGCGCGCTTCATGGACGGCAACGAGTGCCGGACCCTGATCGCCGCGGCGCGTTCGGCCGCCGGCAAGCCCGCGGACCAGGTGCTGCGGGAGATCGATGCCGCCGCCGCCGCGTTCACCCGGGCCGCCGGGGTGAAGTTCGGGAAAACCGGCGAGTGGTAACCTGCTGATTACGAAACAAAAAAGAATCACAATCGTTTTGAATTTTTTGAACAGAAGGACGCGAAGGTCACGAAGGGGTTGGACAGAAAACCCTTTGTGTTCTTTGCGAGCTTCTGTTCAAAAAATGATTGGCCGAAAACGCAAAGGATATGACTCGCATGTTCACCCAACAGGATCTGTTTGAAGCCGGGACGGGTGGCTATGAGACCTGCCGCATTCCCGGGTTGCTCGCGACGCCCCGGGGTAGCCTGCTCGCCTGGTGCGAGGCCCGCAAGGGCGGCCACCATGACTGGGTGGACATCGACATCCTGCTCCGTCGCAGCGACGACGGCGGACGCACCTGGGGGCCGCCGCAATTACTGCTGGACTCGGCCGATCTGCCCGTCCACAATACCGTGATGATTGCCAATCCCGCCAACGGCGCGATCCATCTCCTTTACTGCGTCAATTATGCGCGCTGCTTTTACCGCCGCAGCGACGACGACGGGCACACCTTTCCCAGGCCGGTGGAGATCACCCACGTCTTCAGTCGGTTTTCCGATGAGTACGACTGGAACGTGCTGGCCACGGGGCCGGGGCACGCGATCTGTCTGGACAACGGGCGACTGGTGGTGCCGGTCTGGCTTTCCACCGGCGGCCGCAATCACCGGCCATCCCGGGTGGCGGTCATCTATTCCGACGACGACGGGCGCACCTGGGAACGCGGTGAATTTGTGCCGGACACACTCAAGAACCCGAGCGAGACCGTGGCGGTCCAACTCTCGGATGGATCGGTGCTCCTGAACCTTCGCAACGAGGCGCCGGAGCTGCGTCGGGCGGTGTCCGTCAGCCGCGACGGCGCCAGCGGCTGGTCGTTGCCGCGCTTTGACCCGGCCCTCAAGGATCCGATCTGCATGGGGAACATTCTGCGCCTGCCGGCCGGGGCGGACGGACGGAGCCGGATCCTGTTCGTCAACGCCGACACGACAGCCCTGTCCCGCGTGCCGGAGGCGGCCGCCGCCGGCCGGCTGGAGCGCGCCAACGTCACCGTGAAGTTGAGTTTTGACGGCGCCCGCACCTGGCCGGTCGCGAGGGTGGTGGAGCCGGACCTTTCCGGGTACAGCGATCTGGCGGTGACGCCGGACGGGATGGTGCATCTGTTCTACGAACGCGGCGGCATCGAAGGCAACATCTTCGTCACCCGCCACCTGAGCCTGGCCAGTTTTGATCTGGCGTGGCTGGAGGAAACCCGCAACAAGGAGTCCGCGAAATGAAATCTTTTGCTTTCGAACCGCTTCAGGGGCTCATCGCCGCGCCGTTCACGCCCATGCATCCGGACGGGACGGTTAATCTTGCGGCGATCGAGCGGCAGGCCGCGCACCTGGTCGCCACCGGGGTGCGGGGTGCCTTTGTCTGCGGCACGACGGGCGAGGGGCTGTCCCTGAGCGGCGCCGAGCGCCGGGAGGTGGCCGCGCGCTGGGTGGCGCGCGCCGGGAAGATGCGCGCCGAGTTGGACACGGCGGAATTTTTCCAGGCCATCAAACCAAACTCCTAACCTGAATTATTCATGAGAGAGTGGCCCGCTCATGGACCTTTTGGACTTGGCGGCTGGTTGGTCAGAACCGCGCGGGTAACCAAGCGGACTCTATTTGATCTTAAATTTGGTGATTGGGAGAGTCCGCTTACTGACGTGCGCGGTTCTGACGGAAAAAAGGCCGTGAAGCGCACGAAAAAAGAACGAAAAAAGGCAATCGCATGAACTGCAACGGCAAAACCTGGCAGGAACCGGCGCGTGACGTGCCGGTGCTCGGAGAGTGGGACGTGATCGTCTGCGGCGGCGGTCCCGCCGGTTGCGCCGCCGCCCTGGCCGCGGCGCGGCACGGCGCGAAAACGCTGCTGATCGAGAAAGAAGGGCATCTCGGCGGCGCGACCGTGGCGCAACTGGTCTGCGTCGTGCTCAGCACCAACGGCGTGGACTTCCAGGGGGTCTGGCACGAGTATGCCGCGGCCCTGAAGTGCCGCGGCGGCTTCAACGGCCTGTTCCGAACTCCGGCAAATCTTTCGGGCAGCGTGGACCCGGAGCAGGTGAAGTTTGTCTGGGACGCGCTTCTTTCGGCGGCCGGCGTCACCTTGCTGCATCATGCCGTTGGCTGTACCGCCATCGTGGAGGAGGGCCGGGTCGCCGGCGTGGTCGCGGAAACCCGGGCCGGGCGGCGCGCGTTCCTGGCCGGACGCGTGATCGACGCCACCGGCGACGGCATCGTGGCGGCCCAGGCCGGCGTGCCCTGGGAGCAGGGCGACGGCCGGAATCCCTGGGCCATGGCCTGCACGAAAGTTTTCCGGATGGGCAACTTCCAGCGGCAGGAAAAGGGGCTGGACGCCGCGGCCCTGCAACGCATCGGGACTGAACTCGCCGCCGCCATTGCCCGCGGCGAGTTCACCACGCCCGTGGTCACGGAGATGACGCGTCTCCTCAGCTATGTCCGCGGCCAGGCCTGGGGCCTGCCCGCGGCGCGGCATGAACTGCTCTCCGTGATCAGCCGCGTGCTGAAGGTGGATCCGCTGGACCCGTTCGATTTCTCCCGTGCCGAACGGGAAGGGCGCGAACAGGCGCGGCAGGCGGCTGAGGTCTACCGGCGCTGGGTTCCAGGCTTTGAAAACGCCTATCTGCTGGACACGTCCAACCAGATCGGGGTCCGCTCGTCACGCCGTCTCCGCGGCCTAGCCGTGGTCACGGATGCAGACGCCCGCGAATTCCGCAAGCACCCGGACGGCATCGCCCGGAGTTCGTGGGAGCTTGATGTCTGGCCGGCAGACAGTTACACGGCGCCCGCCGTAGACCGCGAGAGCGCGGAATGGCGCGAACGGCACGCGCGTCTGGCGGCCGGCGAATATTTCGACATCCCCTACGGCTGCATCGTGGCCGCAGGCCTGGATAATCTGCTCATGGCCGGTCGCTGTATTTCCGCGGAGCATCTGGCCGAGTCGTCCCTGCGCATCCAGCAGAGCTGCATGAGCACGGGCCAGGCGGCGGGCACAGCCGCGGCCCTGAGCCTGAACGCCAACGTCACCCCCCGCGAACTCGACCCGCAACGCGTCGTTCGCCAGCTCACCCACGACCGCGCCGCCATCCCCTGCGCATTTCCTGAACTGATCGGGAAATAGGAGCGTCGGGGTGATGGCGTTATGCCAGGTTATCGCTCCCTGCGGTCGTGGCTGCCCAAAGCGGTAGTCGGTGCCGCTTCGCGGTGATCCTAACACCCCGCCGGGTTAGCCGCGGCCGAAGAACGTGCGGATGGCCTGGCAGACCGCGGTGACTTCGGCGCGGGTGATGCCGGGGAACATGGGCAGGGACAGTTCGTGGTCGCAGACATGTTCGGCGACCGGGAAGCTGCCGCGCCCCTGGTTGAGCCGGGCGTAGGCCGGGAGTGTGTTCAACGCGTAGGGATAATGCACGCCGGTCTCGATGTTAAGCGCCTTCAGCGCCTTGGCCAGCGCCTCGCGGTTCGGGACGAGCGTGGCATAGACGTGATAGATCGGCTCGGTGTTCGCGAGCACGGTCGGGAGCTGGATTTCCGGAATCCCCGCCAGCCCTTCGGCATACCAGACGACGGCTTCGCGGCGCGCGGCGTTCCAGTCGTCAAGCAGTGGCAGGAGCACGCGCAAGAGCGTAGCCTGGAGGGCGTCGAGGCGGCTGTTGATGCCTTCGAACTCGTGAAAATACTTGGCTTCGCGGCCGTGGTTCGAGAACATGCGGACCTGGCGGCGCAGGGCGTCGTCGCGGACGATCACGGCGCCGCCGTCACCGAATCCGCCCAAGTTTTTGGATGGGAAGAAGCTGTAGGCCGCGGCGTCGCCGTAGTGCCCGACGTATTTGCCGCGGTAGCGGGCGCCCTGAGCTTGGGCGCAGTCTTCGATGAGCTTGAGGTTGAATTCCTTGGCCAGGGCGAGGAAGGCGTCCAGGTCCACGGGCTGTCCGTAGAGATGGACGGGGATCAGGGCCTTGGTGCGGGGCGTGATTTTTTTGCGGACCTCGGCCGGGTCGACGTTGTAGGTGCCGGGCGTGAGATCGGCGAACACGACCTGGGCGCCGGTGAGGGTGACGGCTTCGGCGGTGGCGATGGCGGTGTGGGGCGTGGTGATGACTTCGTCGCCAGGGCCGATCCCCATGCATTTCAAGATACTGAACAGCCCACTGGTGGCGCAGGCGCAGGAAATCACCTCGGGCACACCCATCCACGCGGCCATTTCCTTCTCAAAGGCTTTGACCTCGGGGCCGCCGATGTATTGACCGCCGTCAATGACGGCCGTGGCGGCCTGGTGCAGGGCGGCGCGCACCGGATCATGCATGCGCTTGAGATCAACAAACGGGATTTTGGTTCCCATGGAGCGGCTCCCGGTAAGGTCTTGTAAAACAGGGAAAAAAAATATAGTAATCCTCACCTTGATTGCAACGGCGCTCCCGCCTCTCCGGCGGCGTCCCGGCCGCGGCCGGATGGAGACGGTTTCGGATGGAAATCAAAACCCAATGCCCCCACTGCCACGGCCGCTATCTGGTGGAGGAGGAGGTAATCGGGGAGTCCATCACCTGTGTGCGCTGTAACCGCGAGTTTGTGGTGATCGCCATGATTCCGGCGATCACCCAGGCGCCGGAGCCCCAGAAAGACAAGATTCGGCTCAAGGGCGGCCCGGACGCGCTGGCTAAAAGCGCCGTCGCTGTGGAAGAAATAATGAAGGTGGTCTGTGTGGACATGGAACTGGTGGGCATCAAGCCCGGCCTTTTTCTCCAGGGCTCGGAGAACGGGTATGCCAACGAGAAGCCGACCCGCTCCGTTAATCTCAGCCATCCTTTTTTCATGGCCCGGCACCCGGTCACCCAGCACCAGTTCTGGACTATCATGCACCGGAACCCGAGCTATTTCGAGGGGGACGACCTACCGGTCGAGACCACGAGCTGGAACGAGGCCGTGGAGTTCTGCCGGCGGCTCACGGAAATCGAACGGGTGGCCCGGCGCATTCCGTCCTCACTTCATTTCCGTCTGCCCACCGAGGCGGAATGGGAATACTGCTGCCGCGCTGAGCCGGCGGACGGGTCCGGAGTCGGGCGCGATTATACCTGGAGCGACGTCGGAGCGGAACTCCTGACGGAATACGCCTGGTTTGACGGGAACAGCGAAGAGACGACCCATCCGGTGGGTGGACGAAAGCCCAACCGCTGGGGTCTGCATGACCTGCACGGAAACGTGGCGGAATGGTGCCAGGACTGGTACGGTCCCTATACCGCCGATGAGGCCACTGATCCCAAGGGCCCCGAAACCGGCCGGCGCAAGGTTCGGCGCGGCGGCGGCTGGTCCAGCATCGCCCGGCGCTGTCGCTGTGCGGACCGGGCCGGCGTGGCCCCCGACTGCACCTCTGCGCTGATCGGTTTCCGCGTGGTGGCGGTGCGCAACGGCGAACCGCCGTACCCCCTCAACTATCACGTTTGGTGAGGGGCTTCCCCGTCCGTCGCTTTTCCGGCGTCGCGCAGTTCGTCAGCCATGACCGAGGCTTCGATCAGGATCTGGGAAAGCGTCCGGTCATTGGTGATCTGGGGCGGTCCTTTGCCGTCCAGAAACAGCGCCTCGGTCTGACCTTGGCCCAGCATCATGGCCAGCGCCTGGACGCCGGTGATCTTGCCGAATTCGGCGTGGACCACGGTGTTGCGGTCCAGGAAGATGGAACCCTTCTCTTCGGAGTCGAAGGTCAGCATCAACTGGCCCATCCGCGAGGTCATGCAGAGGAACTGCAGGGCGTTGCTCAAGTCGTTGCCGTTGAGCTGGAAATACATCTGCCCCTTGGTTTCCGCGGCGGCGGCCTCGGCCGTTCCCTGGGCCGTCCCGGAGGTCCCTCCGGCAGCTTCCGGGAGAAACAGGATGATGTCTTTCGGAAGCGTTTCCTCGGGCACCAGTTCATCTGCCCCGAGCTCCAGCGAGCGCAGGCGTGTGATCTCGCGGAATTTCTCCGTGTACACCAGCAGCGGCACGTCGGGAACCTTCTGCTTGATCTGGCGGACGGCGGCGAGGTATTCCGAACTCAGGGAGTCGCAGGCCTGCAGGATGATCGCCGGCTTGGCGCCGTCGCTGCGGGACATGAATTCCGCCACCCGGGCGATCTGGACAAACGGCAGGTGGATCTTGGCCTGTTCCAGAGACTGGCGGATACGTTCGCCGCGTTCGGGTTTATCGTCGATGAGGAGGATTTCGGCACTGGCATCCATCGGGGATCACGCCCTTCCTGACGGTCACATTGGCCGGACGATGGCGCGGCGCGCCATCAGCCATGCCAGTTCTTCCATGATGGCGTTGGTCTTGCGGATCTCCCGCGAGGACAGGTGCTTATCCTTGGCCACCACAACCAGGAAAAAGTTCGCCGTGGCGAACAGGATGATCGGCGGCTTCACCGTGGGCATGGTCAGGCAGTCTACATTGTCACCGGCGATGGAACGCAGGTAACGCCCGGTGCGGCGGAAGAACTGGGCGCTGAGCGCCGCATAGGTGTCCGCCTTGTCCGTCACCGCCGAAGTGCAGGCCACGGGAATGCCGTCTTCCGTGCTCAGCACGCAGCCGATGATTTCCAGGCGGGTGACGATCGCGTCCAGCACCCACGGCAGGGCGACCCGGTCCGGCGCCTCAATCTTGAGCAGCTTGAACAAGGTTTGATGCCGGTCTTTGCCCGAGGTGAGCGCCAGGCCGGTCATCTGCTTGAACGTGTTCGTGCCGATGCCGGGCACCATCGCCAGGTCGTAGATGGTCTTGAACGGACTGTTGTTCTCGCGGAACCGGACGATGTCCATGGCGCGCGACGGGCCGACGCCGGGGATGGTTTCAAGTTCCTGGGCCGTAGACGTATTGAGATCCACGCCGTGGGTGGCGCCGGCCAGCGAATGCTCGATGCCATCCCATCCCTTGGGGCCGAACAGGCGCGCGGTCACGAGGCGTTCCTCGCCCATGGCAGCCTCCAGAACCGCATCGGCTTCCGCTTCGGCCATTTCCGGTTCAGGTTCCGGAACTTTGGCCGCCGGAGTCGGGGCGGGCGCTGTCGGCGCGGGGATAACCGGCGCGGGGATCGGCTTGGCGGCTTCAACCGCCGGGGCGGGAGAAATGACCGGTGCCGGAGCCGGTGCCGGCACGGGTGCGGGAGTGGGCTGCTTGATTTCGGCGTCTGGAGCCGGCGGGGGCACGGTGGCAACGGGCTTGGGCGCAGCCGGCGGGGGGGCGACGACCGGGGTCGGAGCAGGAGCGACCGGAGCGGGTTTGGCGGCTTCGACCGTGGGCTTGGCGGCGGCCGGAACGTCAGTCTTCACTACCCAGTTCGGTTCCTGTTCCCTGGCCGGTTCTTTGGCGACCGCTTCGGGGGCGGGCTTGAAGGGCTTCTTGGCCGTGAACAGATCCTGCATCTGTTCAGCTTCCATGTAGGTCGCTGATTTTTTCTGCGATCCCTGCAAGAGCCCCTGCGGCATGGCCATCACGATCTGGGGCAGATCGAAATCCAGAATGGCGTTGGCGTCCGCCATGGCCACCCAGCCTTCCGGCAGTTGATCTTTGATCTGGGCGAGCGGAAAGCGGACCTTGCCGGTCTTGAGCTGGGCTATGACCTCGTTGCAGATGAGCCGAATCTTGCGGTCCGGCAGGCCCTGGGCGTTCCAGGCCGGTCCGCGCATCTTTTCCGGCAACTTCTGGAATAGCGCGGCGCTGGGAACTTCCACCAATTCCAACTTTTCTTCCGTACCACGGGAAGGCGGATTCATGACGCTGTCCGTGTGGCTGGGAGTCTGCCCGCCGAATTGCGTCTTGGCGGTTGGCGCCGGAGGCATGGTGGTGGCGGGCGCCGGGACGGCGGCCGGTGGAATGGCCGGAGCGGTGGCCGCGGGTGCGGGTGGCGGGGCGGTTGCTGCCGGCGCGACCGGCTTGACTTCGGCGGGTTTGGCGGCGGCGGGGGGGATGGCCGGAGCCGCTGGCGGCGGCACGGGTTTGGACACTGCGGCGGGAGCCGGTACGGGAGCCGGTACGGGAGCGGGTACGGGAGCCGGTACGGGAGCGGCGGGTTTGGCGGCGGCGGCCGGCGCGGGAGTCGGCATGAGAGTCAGCGCTTCGGTGACGGCGGCCGGCGGCGGTGGGACGGAACGGCGGGCCACGAACAACTGGTCGTGGGACGCTTCCACTTCCATCATCGCTTCGGATTTCTGACTTGCCCCTTGCAGCAGTCCGCTCGGCATGGCGGCCACCACTGTCGGTAGGTCAAAATCCACCATGGCTTCTTTGTCCGGCTCAACCCAGCCCTGGGGAAGCTCGTTGAGCAGGTCGCCGAGGCGGTAGCGGACCCGGCCTTTTTTAAGCTGGGCCAGCACATCGTTGCGGTCGAGCTTGATGGTGGCGTCCGGGATGGCGCCGGCGTTCCAGGCCGGCCCGCGCAGTTTTTCCGGTAGTTTGGCCAGGAGGGCGGAACAGGGGACGTTCACCACGGTGTGGCGGTCTTCCGCTTCCAGCACGGTTTGAATAGTGCCGAAGATCTGGGCGATTTCCTGGAGGCTCTTCTTTTCATCCCCGGTCGGCTTTCCGGAGGCGGTGGTGGCGGGGCCGGGCGCCGGGGCGGCGTCGGGAGTGGCGGCAGGTGCGGGTTTGGCCGGTTCGGCTTTGGGTTGAGGAATGGAGATGATGGACTGTGACGGCGGGGGTGGCGGGGGCGGCGGCTGGGTCCGCGGCTGCGGCTGGAAATGCACGGCGTCGCGCATATGCGTGAAGGGCGGTTGCGCCGGAGTCTGTGCGCCCTGGCCGTGCCCTGGCCCAGCGGCCGGCGGCGGCTGGGCCAGCGGCGGCGGCGGCGGGCGCTGCGCCGGCAACGCGACCGGCGGCGGCTCTTTGTCCTTATCCTTGTCACGCATGAATCCGCCGAAGAGCTTGGAGAACATAGCG
Organism: uncultured Lentisphaerota bacterium; assembly: GCA_903894975.1. Taxonomy (GTDB): domain Bacteria; phylum Verrucomicrobiota; class Lentisphaeria; order Oligosphaerales; family CAITYL01; genus CAITSE01. Next base: position 3,249 of record CAITSE010000322.1, on the reverse strand, counting down.
ATGATCCTTCCCTAAAAAACGCCCCGGTGCGTCAAGCTTTCAACCCCCTGGCCGGGATGCTGCGTGACTCTCTCGCCTCGCCTGATGAAGACGAACGGCACACCATCCCTTGCCACGGGCTGCACGGTTTCAAACCATGCAAATGTATCCGCCCATCATGAAAAGAGGAAATTTTTTTGTATTTCGCGATAAGATTTTGTTTGTGAGCCAAACCGGTTATGGTATATCTGTAACATCTGGGCAGGAGCCGCAGCGGGAAACAACCCCATGTCTTTCATCAATTACGCTACTCGCGAAATTCAGCTGAAGATCGTGTATTACGGTTGCGGTTTGTGCGGTAAGACCACCAACCTGCAAGTAATCCACGAAATGCTTGCGGACGAGAGCAAGGGCAAGCTCACGTCACTGGCTACCAACCAGGATCGGACCCTGTTCTTCGACTTCATGCCGCTGGTGGCCGAGGCGATCAAGGGGTTCTCCACCAAGTTCCAGATGTATACGGTGCCCGGGCAGGTCATGTACAACCTCACCCGGCGCCTGGTGCTCAAGGGCGTGGACGGAGTGGTCTTCACGGCGGACAGCCAGTGGGACAAGATGGAGGAGAATGTTGAGAGCTTCAACAATCTCATCGAAAATCTCAGCCTCCAGGGCGACTCCATCGACAAGGTCCCCTATGTCATCCAGTACAACAAGATGGATCTGCCCAGCGTGGCTCCGGTGAATTATCTGGAATTCCTGCTTAACAACCGCGGTGTTCGTCATCCCAGCATTATCGCGTCCGCCAAGACGGGCGAGGGGGTTCTGGAAACGCTGAACTTGGTGACGCGCCTGGTCCTGAACAATTTCATTAAGACGCAGACCGGCAGGTCTCCGGCTGAAAAGAAGAATTTGGTTCTCATGTGAGGGTGGGGTCGGCGGGGGGGCGAATGCCGATTCCCGGCCGGCGGAGCATAAAGCCTTTAAGGAAAGGGTGACTGAATATGGCGTTCTCCCTCGTACAAAACGATGTCGAGAAACTCGATCGTATCCTGCAGGAACTGCTGGTGCAGTCTGAAGCCAACGGCTGCCTGGTCTGCGACTACAGCGGCTATGTCCTGGCCCAGCAGGGCGTGGATGCGCAGCAGGATCCGCTGCTGATCTCCGCCTTGGGCGCCGGCGTGTTCTCCGCCAGTCGTGAACTGGCCCGCCTGTTGGGCGAGGATAAGTTCAGCGCGGTCTTTCATCAGGGCGAGAGGAAAAGCATCTTCATCTGCGCGGTCAATCTTGATGTCCTCCTGGTGGTGATCTTTACCAATGACGCCAGCGTCGGCCTGGTAAAGCTCTATGCCGGCCCCGCCACCGCCGCCATGCGCGGCGTTCTTGAAGAAGTCCGCCATCGCGAATTGACCGTGCCGGTTCCCGAGCACACGTTCGTGTTGAACGACGCGGAAAACGTTTTCACCAAGCGGTGATCATGGCCCGGCCGGCGGAACGACGATTCTCCCTGGCGCCTTCCATTCGCACATCGGGATCGGACCCTCATGCGCATTCTCAATGAAAAGCACCTCTCTCTGATCTGGAGTTGGGACGATATTGAGAAAAACGAGCTGGCGGTCAAGTATCAGACGAACTTGGAACGCCTCGTTTCCGCCATCCAGGACCGCATCGGTCGCAACGAAGCGCCGCCGCCCGAGGATCTCAAGGACCTGGCCGCCGAACTGCAGCAGGCCGGCGAACTGCTCCATCAGAGCATGCAGAACAGCTTCAGCGCCGCCCAGACTCTCCATGCCCTGGCCGGCGCCACCCCCGCCGAACAGGCGGACCGGCGCAAGTTCATCGAACGCATGAAAAAACACATCGGCAAGCCGGTTGTGCTCAAGCAGACCAGCGTGGACGCGATCCGCGGCAAGCAGTTGATCCTGGAGGAAATCCGCGGCATCAAGGGCATCCTCCGTGATGGCGACCAGATGTGGGAGGCGATGATCGACGTCCTGGTCCCGGTCATCAGCTTCGGCCCCGCCGCGGCTAAGCCCGCGCCTGGTTCGCTTCTCGTGGTCACCCCGATGCCACCCCCCGTCCGGAAATAAAAGCGCCCGCCACCCGGCCCCCTTGGGAACGCCAAGCCCCCAGCTCGGCAAGTCTCCGCAAGACCGAAATCCTCGAAATTCCGGCAAGCCGGCGCGCTCCCGCATGACTGCTTGTTTCCCGCCACGGTGGAGGGTATAATCATCCTGACCCCGTGATTCTTTTTGCATTTCAGGTGAAGTCAAGTACCACCGGCTAAGCCGGTGGTGCTTGATTCTGGCGGCGGGCGTGGGCAGCCGTTTTGGCGGCTTCAAGCAGATCGATCCCATCGGGCGGCACGGAGAAATCTCCCTGGACTATGAGGTCCACGACGCCTGGCGCGCAGGTTTCGGCAAGATCGTCTTCGTCATCCGCCCGGAGTTGGAAGCTCCCATCCGTGAACATTTCGCCGGGAAGCTGCCGGCGGACTCCGAGCGGCCCCATCCCTATGCCATGGTCGGCTTCCCGTTGCGGAGCACCCTTTCGTCCCACGGCACCGTCAGCCGCGGCGTCTGCCGGATCGGCCCCGGAGACCTACTGGCGAGCGTCGTCGAACACACGAAAATCGCTGCCGGTCCGGACGGACGCATGATCGACGACCAGGGCGACGGCCTGATCCGCCGGGGCGAATGCACGGTGCGCGTACTGCCGACGTCCGAGGCCTGGTTCGGCATGACCTATCCCGAAGACCGCCCGGAGGTACAGGCCAGCATCCGCGCCCTGGCCGACGCCGGCGTCTATCCCGACCCGCTATGGTGACCGCATCAAAAAAGCCCCATTCTGACATAATGGGCTTCGTCCCTGGGGATGGGATCGCTTTCGGTCCAGCCTATCCATATCATCTATCCATTACTCTATCTTGGCGTTAGGGACATTTTCTGTCCGGGGTAACACTCTGTTCAACTTTCGCATTCCCTAGCCCGGCCAAGTCGGAACCACGTTTGTGGGGCTATGCGATCTTTGCGGCCGGCTTGCCCGGGCTACTGTTTAAGGACTCGAGTCTCCTTATACCGATGCGCCGCATCTTTGGAGTGCGGTGGGTTGACACCGCTTTCCCCGGCGGCGAAGCCGCCTCTCCCTCGCGTAGTTCGACTCCCGCGCGGCGGAAAGAGAATTCAGGCTGTAGGCCGGTTCCACACGGCTTGGCCGGGCTAGGGATTTCTCCGATGTGCCCATACACAACCCAAAATGGTTCGCCCCTACAGG
>CAITSE010000321.1 GCA_903894975.1 uncultured Lentisphaerota bacterium | reverse complement strand
GCATCTTGCCCACTGACCCGTGACGGAGGGCGGGTGTCCACACCCGGCCAACCCGGCCGGCGGGCTTCCAGCCCGCCGATTTCCAGATTCTATATTACACGTTCCATTTCAATATATTATAACAAATCAAGGATTCACGGCAGTCTTCCACTACACCTTGATTTCAAGAGCCGGCGCGCCCAGAAAACAGGTTTGCATTCCCCCAAGGCTCCGGGTACGGTACTCGTTCGCATCACCTCCTGGAAACAAACTTGGAACCTGCTTAGGCCATGGGATGGTTCACCAAAATTGACGTGGATCGGTTGGATTGGGAAATCGCCCACTGGGAGTGGCTGCGCCGAAATCTGCGGCCCCGGTTTGATCTCGACCGCGCAAGACTCATCATGCCAACCCCGGAGGATTTTCCGGTTGTGCCCGGCACGGCGGAGGAGAAGGCCCACGGGATTTTCCGCTGTGTGCAGAAATACTTCGGGATCGAGGACTGGCCGTGCCGGCTGGAACCGTTCGAGGAGGCCGGTGATATCCTGCGCGAGACGGTGCCCCCTCTGGCGAGGCCTGAGAGCACCGCCGGCGCCGCCGGCACCTTTGAGGTCACCGAGTCCCGGGAGGTCGTCATCCGCTACAAGGTCTCCCAGGTGAAGGATCCCATGGCCCTGGTCGCCACCATGGCTCATGAACTGTGCCACTACATCCTGTCCACGATTAAGAACCCGCCTCCGGACGGGTGGGGCCAGCATGAACCCATCACGGACCTTGCCGCCGTGGCGTTCGGCTTCGGCATCTTCCTCGCCAACTCCTCATTCCGTTTCTCCCAGTGGCAGGGCAGTTCCCATCAGGGCTGGTCGGCCCAAAGCCAGGGTTACCTCTCCCAGTCGGACTTGGCGCTGGCGTTGGCGCTGTTCTGCGTGTCAAAAAATCTGCCGCCGGAACCTGTGCGGAAATTTCTGACCACCGGGCCACGGCATTATTTCAAGGTATACAGCAAGGATCTTTTGAAAGAGCATGGGGAACGGATGTCCCGGTTCCAAATCGGGGAGGAAGGACATTCCGGTTTTCTCTGCCCCGCCTGCCGTACAGCGCCGCCCAGGGGACGGTTTTGGTGTTGTCCGAGATGCGAAACGAAGTTCGACACGTTTGCGACGCGGGCCACCTGCCCGTCCTGCAAGGTCAGATTCGCGCGCTCTTGCTGCCTGGCATGCGACGCAACCTCATCCCTGGGCGAATGGGCCTCCGCTGCGAACCGGGATACGGCATTTGCGGAGTGGCAGGCCGGCGTTCGCAAGCCTCCGGCCGGGCCGGAGTCGAACCAGGCACAGGCAACGGAATCGCCTGACCCGAATCTGCCGGGCATGCGTCCATTGCAAAAGCGGGTTTTACGCCCGACGCACCAACGGGCAGGTCAAACCCGTGGTTTTTTTCTCGACAAAACCATACTTACAGTGTTAATGTTTTTCGTCAGAATATGTAACAAGTATTGCAGTGGTACGCACGGCCGCCGGCAGGAACGTTCCGGGCAACCTCCACATGCGGAACCGGGTTCGACTCTTTTGCAACCCGAATCCTCTGCCCATCCTGCCATGCAACAGACGCCACCACACAATCCCTGACATGCCACCGCCTCGGCGGGTTGAAGTCCGGCAGGGATTTCACGCTGAGCCTGCTCATGTCCCTGCTGTTCGTCGCACTGGTGCTCTGCATGGGGAACGGCATGCGGATGCTCGGAGTTCTCGGGGCCTCGCTCGGCTTCGGCATCTACCAGGGCTTGCAGATCCTGGCCTCCCAGGGGGTCGGCGTCGTCTCCGGCGAATGGCGCGGGGTCGAAAAGAAAACCGCCATGGGCATGACCCTGGCGGTTTTCCTGGTATTGCTGGGGGTGGCCGGAATGACGGTCGCCGAATAGGCCTGATCGCCGGGCTGGAAGCCCGCCGGCCGGTTTCAGCCTTCGCCGAGGCGGCAGAGGGGTTTGAGGCGGGCCAGGCTGTCATCCAGGCCGCCGGGACGGTTGCGGCCGAGCCAGATGGCTTTTTGCGCCGCAAAGAGATCGCGAAATTCCTTGGCCAGCGCACGCTTCGCCGCCGCCGGCACACCGGCAAGTTTCCTGTCTGGCTGGCGCAGCCGCGCCGCGGCCAGACGGCTCGCCCAGCGGATCAGACAGCCGGCCTGGAGAAATTCCGCCTTGAGCTGTTCCGCGTCGGCCCGGACACAGCGCGATTTAACCACCAGTTCCAGCGCCGCCTCGATCCGTTCCTCGCACGCCTCCGCCTGTTTCAGGGTCGCCGCAGTCAGGGAGTGCTGCTCAAACATGGTATCACTGGCGGCGCGGAACAGGACGTTGTGGAAGTTCGAGCTGTTGGACGAGCGCGAGCCCAGCCCTTGGTAGGCGTTGCCGAGTTCGCAGGCGACGCGGCCGAGAATGCCCGCCGGATCCTGGAACACATGCCGGTTCAGCGCCTTGACCAGATCCAGGTCGCGATTCCGCGACGCGGCCCAACTCACGGCGGCGCCATAGGCGTAGGGCGGCAGGGAGACGGCGTACGGCTGCCAGTGGCCGTTGTCGCCCCAGTCGGTGTTGAGGAACCCGGCGGCGCCGGCGGCCAGGCCGTGCTCCGCGGCGGCGCGGAGATTGCCGACCGCATTGTCCCAGCGTCCGGCCAAGGTATTCCAGGTAGAGGTGCCGGGGGCGACGTAGAAACTGTATCCGGACGCGCCGTACCGGGCGCACTGGTCGGCGAAGGGATGATCATCTTCATAGCCCCAGACCAGCGGGATCACGTCGGGCGGCAGGTCGGGAATCAGTTCCGGATGCTTGAGTATGATGTCGCCCCAGAACTGCATGGTCCGGCCGTGCCGCCGCACCTCGCGGTGGATCTTGAGGAGGAAGTCGAGATAGACCCGGCCCTTGCCGCGCTTGGCGCAGGCGGCCTTGCTCCGGCCCTGGCCCAGGTCGTAGGTCTCGTCGCCGCCGACATTGAACATCGGGCTGGAAAAGTTCGGCAGGAGTTCGTCGAACATCTCGCGGACCAGTTCGATCGAGCGCGGGTCGCCGGGATTGAGGCTGAACGCGCGGTCGGAATGCCCCCAGGGGAAATCGAACCCGTTCGGGGCCTCGGCCAGCGGCAGGTAGCGCTTGTGCCGGAACCAGCGTTCCAGGTGGCCGAAGGAATTCTGGTTGGGCACGAGCTGGATGTGGCGTTCACGGCAGAAGGCGTCCAGTTCCAGGATTTCGGCGGCGGTCATGGCCGAAGCGTTTTCCCAGACCTCGCGGTGATTGCGGTAGGCGAAGGTGTGCTCGGTGTAGAGCTGCACCTGGTTGATCTTAAGTTCGGAAAGGAGTTCCACCAGTTCGCGGAGCGTGTCCATGGTCGGGACTTTGTCGCGGCTGATGTCGAGCATGATGCCGCGGCTCGGGAAGTCCGGCCAATCCTCGACGAAGAGCCCGGGCAGCGCCGCGCCGGGCTTGAGCTGACGGCAGAGCTGACGCAGGGTCATGGCACCGTACCAGGCGCCGGCGGCGTCGGCGGCCAGCAGATGAATGCGGCCCGGGCGGATGACGAGCTTGTAGCTTTCGGCCTTCTTGAACAGGCCCGGTGCGATTTCCACGACCACGGCGGCGTCCACCCGCGCCTCGCCGGTGAGTTCGGCCGGCATGCCGATGCCCGCCAGCGCCCGGATGATCTCCTCGCCGGTCAGCCGCAGCGCCGCCGACCCCTGGAGCGACACCACGGCGCCCGCCAGCAACCGGCAGTTGCCGTCCAGGGCCTTCAGGACTTGCGGACGCGGGAGGAATTCGAGGGAATTTAATGCGGCCATGGGATCTTAGTTCCTAAACCTGAATTGGTTGAACAGAAGGCGCAAAGACTCGAAGAAATCCGGGGCACCTGTGAAAGGGAGCAATGCTATTTTTTTGGCGTGGCGCGGGTAGCGACGTCACCAGCAGAAGTTTTCCCGCCTTTGCCGGAAAAGTATACCCGGCGGAGTGGGAGAGGGCAAGCCTTGGTGCGGGGTAAGACCGGGTGCTGGATTTCTCACGGAGGCACGGGGCACACGGAGAAGGGCCTTCCGGTTTCCGGCGGCGCGCGATCCCATAGGTCCCATACGTCGCATAGGTCCCATGCTCAAAATGCGCGCCGGCCGGATCGGAAGAATGGGACTTATGGGACCGATGCGACATATGGGACGAATGGGACGGCGGCGCGGAGAAGATCGGACCGATGGTTGCAGCACTGCGGACTTGCCGAGCTGGGGCTCGGCGTTCCCAGGGTGGAGCGCCGGCAGAGGCGGGCAAGGAGCGTTCCCAGACCTGTCCGGGAGCTTCCGCCAACGCTGCGGCTTCGACTTCGCGTGGGAACACGGGCGGCACACCCGTGCCTACATTTGCGGCAGTCGGATGGGTCAGACCTGTCGGACTCGTCCGACCAGTCCGACGATCGCCGCCCGGCATCAACCTTCGTCGCTCTCGACCGGCGCCGGGTTCTTGAAGTCGTGGAGCTTGGCGTCGAGCAGGTGCGAGAGATTGACGCGGCCCATGGCGGCGAGCATGGAATCGCGGATGTTGGGGATCTCGCTTTCCAGTTCGCCGATGAGGCGTTTCATCCGTGTGCGGCGCAGGTTCGGCTGCGAGCCGCAGGCGTTGCAGGGAATGATCGGATAGCCCTGGGCCGCGGCGAAACGCGCGATGTCGGCTTCACGGCAGTAAGCCAGCGGCCGGATCACGGTGTTGCGGCCGTCGTTGCTGCGGAGCACAGGCGGCATGGCGCTGAGCTTGCCGTTGAAAAAGGTGTTCAGGAGGAAGGTTTCCAGGATGTCGTCGGCGTGGTGCCCGAGAGCGATCTTGGTGCAGCCTTCCTTGACGGCGGTGTTGTAGAGAACGCCGCGCCGCAACCGCGAGCACAAGGAGCACATGGTATTGCCCTCGGGGATCTTGGCCTTGACCACGGCATAGGTGTTCTGTTCGACGATGCGGAACGGCACGCCCAGCTTCGTCAGGTACTCCGGCATAACGTGCGCGGGGAAGCCCGGCTGTTTCTGGTCCAGGTTGACGGCAAGCAGGTCGAAGTGGACCGGGGCGCGCCGCTGCATGTCCAGCAACAGCGTCAGCAACGTGAAACTGTCCTTGCCGCCGCTGACGCCGACCAGGATCTTGTCGCCCTCGACGATCATGCCGAAATCGCCGATGGCCTTGCCCACGCTGCGCCGCAGCCGGAGCTTGAGTTTTTCCTGGGATTCGTCGCGCATCATCGTTCCGCCTGTGAAAAAGGGGTAGCGTACCACGGCGGCCACGGAATGAAAATGGTGACACCCAATCCATTTTATCCGATCTGCGTTAATCTGCGTAATCTGCGGATAAAAAACTACTTGCCTGTCCTTTTGCGGACACCAAATCAACACGGCGGGCAAGATGCCCGCCGGCCGGTTTGGCCGGGTGTGGACACCCGCCCCCCCCCTGCTTCACATGAAGCTGAGGCGGACGTCTTTGCGGTGGCGTTCCTCCAGGATGCCGGCGATGCGGCGGATGATATTCCGGCGCAGATCGAACTCGACCGGGATGTCCGGGTCCTGGTGAGCCTGGTTGACGCGGGTTCCGACCACAAACTGGATGGCGTCGTGGTTAAGCAGGAGTCGCAGGAGCCGGGCGGCGCCGTGACGCGGAAGCGAATCCGGGGCCGCATCCTCTTCAAGAAGTTCCGCGACTTTCCTCAGAGTGATCGCGCCCTCGGTGACCAGGGCGACGCCGGGCATGCTGGCGACGGGCGGCACATCGGGATCCAGGGACTCGGGATCGGGGGTCATGTCCCGCTGGAGTTCCCGGGCCAGGATGTCGGCGGTGGTGCCGCCGGCGATCACGACCGTGCCGGGGAAACGCTCGACCTGACGGGCGATGAGCGCGTCGCGGTCCCGCGCATAGGGCGGCCCGGTCACCACCAGGAGCCGGCGCGGCCGGCGGAAATACAGGACGCCGCAGGTGACATCGTCCAGGGCGACGCCGTCATCCTTGGCGATGGCGGCCAGAACCAGGCGGCGGGCAAGTTCGCGGGCGGAAATGGCCGGATGCTGGCGGATTTCCCCGAGCGCGCAATCCCGGACGGCGGGCAGGGTCCAGCCGAGGGGGGTGCGGGGCCGGCCCAGGCCGGCCTGGACGACGCCGTCGGAACAGAAGATGAGGCGATCCTCCTCGGCCAGTTGGAAGGAGGCTTCCCGGAGCAGGCGCGGCGGGCCGCCGGGCACGCGCCGGCGGGGGGTGAACGGAGTTTCCGTCCAGTCAATGGGCACGGCGACGCCGGCGCGGAGCAGGAGGCATGGCGGGTTGTCATGCTCCATGACGCGGGTGGCGCCCGTGGCGTCGACATCGACGATGGTAAAGGTGGAATACCCGACCTTGCGTTCCTTGCAGACCGGCAGCGTGTCCATGATAATCCGGGCCGCCTCACGGATGCCGACATCTTCCCGGACAAAACGCAGGGCCATGGTGCTGGTGAGCGTGGCGAGGACGCCGGCTTTGATGCCGCTGCCGAGCCCGTCGGCCAGCACCGAGGTGACGCGGCCGTCGAGCTTGTCCTTCCGCGAGAGAAAGACGTCGCCGCAGACCGGCTGCCCGTGCTTGGGGAGCTGGTAGAACTCGCTTTCGATGTAGGGGGTATCGGTCATGAGTTTAACAGAAGGCGCAAAGGCGCGGACGGCTGGCAAAAAAGCGAACATCGAACATTGAACGTCGAACGTTGAACATTGAAGTAAAACCTGATTGTTTGAAGCTTAAATTCACAGACTCCGGATTCGACGTTGGACGTTCAATGTTCGATGTTCGACGTTCGCATTACTTATTCCGTGGCATTGTCTTCCGGCGCCTCGGGTTCGGGGGCGAAGGAGGTGATGATGTCGTTGAGGCTGGCCTGCGATTCGGCGGCGTTCTCGCCCAGGAGATAGGCGATTTTTTGGACGGTCGCCAGGTTTTTGCGGATGACCGCCCGCGCCTGACGGACGACCTGTTCCTTCTGCACCGCCGGCTCGGTGATGTCCCGCAGGATGGCGCCGGCGATGCGGGCCTTTTCGACGGTGAAGACCGAGAATTGGAAGACCCGTCCGGCATGGCGCGCATTGCGGCGCAGGACATCCTCGCCGCCCCGGAGCACATGGGTGAAATACGGCAGCAGAAACGGCGCGATCCCGGCCAGGGGCGCGCCCTCGAGACCGGGGCGGGCGTCAAAGTCGCGCAGGGCGTCATCCCCGAGAAGTCCGGCGAAGCGGCGGTTGCATTCCACGACATTCAGCGTGTCATCGGCGATGACCACGCCCGAAGGCATGGCCTTGATCAGGGCGTTGGCCTTTTTCTGGGCGAGCTTGCGCATGTAGGAGACGCACATCGCCTTTTCGGCCTTTTGCGCGGCCATGGCCGCCGCGAAGTCGCGGCAGCCGGCATAGCCGCAGCCGCCGCAGTTGAGTTCGTCCTCGGCGCGGTACTTGCCCACCGCGGCCAGGGCGTCGGCCACCGCCCGGCTGTGGGGTTCCGGCGGCAGCCCGGCGGGAACGGCCGCACGCCGCGGCAGGAACACGTCCAGCTCCGCAGGCCGCGGCACGGCGGCCGCGGGCCGGGGCGCCTGTTCCAGAACCCGGTGACGCTTGAGCACGGTGGCGCCGCGGGTGCGGACGCAGGGGCCGTTGATGCAGCCGCCGGCGCAGGCGAGCAATTCCAAAAACAGCGGCCGCTGCAACGGCATCGCGCCCAGCTCCGCCAACGCCTCGCGCAGGGTGTCGAGACCCGAGAACGTCATGAACTCCGCGTCGGTGCAGGCGCAGCCGGCGCGGATGCCGGCGATCATGCCGCCGTCGACCGGGTAAAGCGCGCCCTCCTCCGCCGCCCGCGGGATGAACGCCGCCGCCGCCGCCGGCGTCAGGTCATCCAGCAGAATCTGTTCCGCCTCCAGCCATTCGCGTAGATCGGCGAAGGTCAGGGCGGCTTCCAGCAGGTCCGGGTGCGCGTCCGCCTCCAGTTTTTTGGCGATGCAGGGGCCGATGAAGACGATGCGGGTATCGGCGCTGATTTCGCGCTTCAGCCGGCGGCAGTGCGCGAGCAGCGGCGAGCAGAGGCTGGTGATGCGCTCCGCATGCTGCGGCGCATGCTTGAGCACCAGTTCCACAACCGCGGGACAGGCCGACGACAGCAGGACGCGCGGGGTCGGATCCCGCAGTTCAACCGCCACCGCCGCCGATACATCCTGGGCGCCCAGCGCCGTTTCCGAGACCCCGGCAAACCCCAGGCGTTTCAGGGCCTGGATCAGCACGGGGGCCGGCACCCCGGGAAACTCGGCGGCGTAGGACGGGGCCAACGACGCCACCACCGGCCCGCCGGCGTCGCGCAGCAGCCGGCGGACGCGCGCCAGGTCGCTCCGCACCCGCTTGGCCCCGACCGGGCACACCGCCACGCAATGACCGCAGGCGATGCATTCCTCGGGAATGACCGCCGCGCGGTCCTTTTCCACCCGGATCGCCTTGACCGGGCAGTGCCGGACGCACTTGTAACAGTCCCGGCACTTCGCCAGTTCGGTGTAGACGGGATGCTGCAGGTTCATGGCCGCGCTCCAGGTTCCGGCGGCACGACAGAAGGACAGCCCCCACTGAAGTGGGAACTCCCAACGTGAGCCGGCCCGCCCGAGTTCGGAGTTCCGCATTCAGGCGGTGTCTGATTCGGGCAGGTGTGCTTGGTGTGCAGAAGGTGATGCGCCGCCGGGCCGCCGATCTTGCCGAGGTGCTTCCGGTACAGCTCTTTCACGAACGGATTTTCCTGCGACCGGTGCAGCGGCAGGTTGCCGCCGACGTCATAGAGCCCTTCGCACCGGTTCTGCCGGACTTCCGGCACAAAACTCACCGGCTGGCCGGCGCCGCCGACGCAGCCGCCGGGGCAGGCCATGACCTCGATCAGATCCGCGTCGCACGTCCCGGCCAGGACTTCTTCCGCCACGGCCCGGGCGTTCTTCAGGCTGTGGACGACGATGAGCTTGACGGTGGCATTGCCCAACTTGACCTCGACCTCGCGCCGCCCTTCCTCGCCGCGGGTCTGCCGCAGCTCGGCCGAAGGCACCGGCCGGCCGACCACCTTCTCCGCCACGCAACGCAAGACCGCCTCGCTGACGCCGCCCGAATTGCCGAAAATCACGCCGGCGCCGGTGGTGAAACCGAAGGGCATGTCCATGGATTCCGGCGGCAGACGCTTGAAGTCCAGCCCGGCTTCGGTGATCATGCGGACCAGTTCCTGCGTGGTCATCACAAAATCCACGTCAGGCCGTCCATCCCGTTGGAATTCGGGACGTTGCGCCTCGGCTTTTTTCGCGGTGCAGGGCATGATCGAGACGATCGTCACATCGCCGGGCGGCACCGCCAGGGTTTCCGGGAGCCGTTCCCGGGCCAGCGCCCCGAACATCTGCTGCGGCGACTTGCAGGTCGAGAGGTGCGGCAGCAGGCCGGGGTGATATTGTTCGCAGAACCGGACCCAGGCCGGGCAGCACGAGGTAAAGAGCGGCAGCTTCCCGCTTTTTTCCTTGCGGGCCAGGAACTCCGCCGCCTCCTCCACCACCGTGAGATCGGCCGCAAACGACGTGTCGTAGACGGCGGCGAAGCCGATCGCCTTCAAGGCCGAAACGATCTTGCCGGTGACGTCCGCGCCCGGTTCCATCCCGAACGCCTCGCCGGCCGCAACCCGCACGGCGGGAGCAAGCTGCGCCACCACTTTCCGGCCCGGCGCGCCCAGCGCCTGCCAGACGCCGGGCAGGTCCGACTTGGGCATGATCGCGCCGGTCGGGCAAACCCGAGCGCACTGGCCGCAGAACACGCACTCGCCCTCGCCCAGGCCGCGCCCGAACGCCGGCAGCACCGCGGCCATCGCGCCGCGGTGGGCGAAATCAATGGCGCCCACATCCTGGACTTCCTGGCAGACGCGGACGCAGTCGCCGCAGAGGATGCACTTGTTCGGGTCCCGCTCCAACGCCGGGTTCGACCGGTCGATGGGCGCCGCCGGCCGCGTGGCCTTAAAGCGGACCGAATCGACGCCGAGCCGGTTTGCCAGGTCCAACAACTTGCAACTGCGGCTCTTGCCGCAGGTGGTGCACTCCCGGTGGTGCCCCGCCAGGAGAAGTTCCAGGTTGATCCGGCGGATTTCGCGCAGTTCGGGGGTGTGGGTTTTGACCACCAGGCCCGGTTCTGGCTTGACCGCGCAGGAGGCCTGCAGGCCGCGGCCCTCGATGTCGACGATGCAGAGCCGGCAGGCGCCGTAGACGCTCAGCTCCGAGTGGTAGCAGAAGGTCGGCAGCTCGATGCCCGCCTTGCGGATGACTTCAAGCAGGTTCCGTTCGCCGCCGAGGACGGCGGTGCGTCCGTTCAGGGTCAGGGTTTTGGCCGGGATGTTCATGGGGATGCGGCTCCTGATTCAGGGTGCAAAGCCAAGGACTCGTATTTCATCCACGAATTCCACGAATTTCACAAACGTTTCTACGACGTATTTCGTGTAAATTCGTGAAATTCGTGGATGCAACGTATTGATTTTGGGTGGTAAAGGAGTGATTGCGACCGGGGCGGCGGCGGTGGAAGACGGTCAAACTCCGGTGATCGCTTTGAACTTGCAGGCCGGGGCGCAGGCGCCGCACTTGATGCAGGCCGCGCCGTCGATCCGGTGCGCTTTCTTGCGTTCGCCATGAATGGCGCCGACGGGGCACTTGCGGACGCAGGCGGTGCAGCCGATGCAGGCCGCCGGGTTGATCTCCGGCTTGCGCAACGCCCGGCACTGGCCGGTGGCGCAATGCTTCCGAAACACATGGTCTTCATACTCCGAACGGAAATGGCGCAGGGTCGAGAGCACCGGGTTCGGCGCGGTCTTGCCCAGGCCGCAGAGCGAGCTTTTGCGGACGCTGCCGGCGAGCTGTTCCAGAAGCGCCAGGGTGCCGGCGTCGGCGCGCCCTTCCTGGATGTCGTCCAGCAGCGCCAGCATCTGCTTGGTGCCCTCGCGGCAGGGCACGCACTTGCCGCAGGACTCGTTCTGCGTGAACTGCATGAAGAAGCGGGCGATGCCGACGATGCAGGTGTCGCGGTTCATGACCACCAGCCCGCCGGAACCAATCATGGCGCCGACGCTCTTGAGCGAGTCGAAGTCCAACGGCAGATCCAGGTGTTCGCGGATCAGGCAACCGCCCGAGGGACCGCCGATCTGGACCGCCTTGAACCCGTCCGCGTCCACCGTGCCGTCGGCGCGGGTGACGCCGCCGCCGATGCTGAAGACGATCTCGCGCAGGGTCGTGCCGAATGGCACCTCGATCAGACCGGTGTTCACCACATGCCCGGTGAGCGCAAAGGTCTTGGTGCCGGGCGAGCCGGCGGTGCCGATCTTGCGGAACGCCTCCGCGCCCTGATTCATGATCAGCGGCACGGTGGCCAGGGTTTCGACGTTGTTGATTACCGTCGGCCGGCCCCACAGGCCCGATTCGGCCGGGAACGGCGGTTTGGGCGAGGGCATGCCGCGCTTGCCTTCCATCGAGGCGATGAGCGCGGTTTCCTCGCCGCAGACGAAAGCGCCCGCCCCTTCCATGACATGGCAGTGCAGGGCCAGGCCCGAACCGAAGACGTTGTCGCCGAGAATGCCCCGGGCCGTGGCATCGGCCACCGCCTTGCGGATGCGGCGCACGGCCAGCGGATATTCGGCCCGGACGTAGACATGCGCTTCGCCGGCGCCGACGGCGCGGGCCGCAATCATCAACCCTTCGATGACCCGGTGCGGATTGCCTTCCATGACGCTGCGGTCCATGAACGCGCCGGGGTCGCCCTCGTCGCCATTGCAGATGACATGCTTTTCGGGACCGGGCTGAACCCGGGTCAGCTCCCACTTGCGTCCGGTCGGGAACCCGCCGCCGCCACGGCCGCGCAGGCCGGCCAGGGTGATTTCCCGGCAGATCGCCTCCGGCTCCAGCTCGGTGAAGGCCCGGCGCGCCGCGCGGTAACCGCCGCCAGCGATGTATTCCCCGATGTCTTCCGGATCGAGGATGCCGCAGTCGTTCAGCACGGTGCGCGACTGCTTGCGGTAGAACGGAATCTCGGCCGGGCCACGGCAATGATGCCCGTCGGCCGGATCCTGACAGAGCAGGCGTTCGACCACGCCATGTTCCCGCACCGTGACGGCGACGATTTCCGCCGCGTCCACCGGCTTGACCTTGGCGTACAGGATGCCGTCGGGCAGAATGCTCACCAGCGGCCCCATCTGGCAGAAACCCTGACAGCCGCTGCCCGAAACGTGGACGCGGTCACCGCCCTGCCCTTCCGCCTGCAATTCCACCACAGCCTCCAGCCCGGCGGCGGCCAGCTCCCGGAGAAAGGCCTCCCGGACTTCCAGCGCGCCGGTGGCCACGCAACCGGTTCCGGCGCAGATGACAATCCGCCGGCCGACCGTCGCCGCTGCCGCCGCGTGCCGCGCGGTGATCGATTCAAGAGTGTCCTTGGGCAAGTTCATGGGTGTCTCACTTCCCTTCTTTGGCGGCAAGTTCCGTCACGATCTTCAACGCCTGCTCCACGGTGACCTGGCCGTGCACCTGGTCGTTCACCACCAGCACCGGCGCCAGGCCGCAGGCGCCCAGACAGGAAACTGTTTCCACGGTGAACAACATGTCCGGCGTCGTGCGCTTGGCGTCGCTCAGGCCGAGCTTGGCCCGCAGTCCGTCCAGGATCGGCAACGATCCCTTCACATGGCAGGCCGTGCCGTCGCAGAGGCGGATCAGGTATTTCCCCTTGGGCTCCAGGGTGAAATGCGCATAGAACGTGGCCACGCCGAAGACCTTGGCCGGCGGCAGTTTCAGGGCCGTGGCCACCAGCACCAGGATTTCCTCCGGCAGATAGCGGTACTCCTCCTGGACCGCCTGCAGGATCGGGATGAGCTTGGCCGGGTCATGACTGAAGCGGTTCAGGATTTCCAGGACTCGTGGCTGCGTGTGGTTTTCCACTGCGGCGGTACGAGTTGCAACTTTGCTATTCATGCCCATGCTCCTTGTGCTGACCCTGCCGGAACGAATCAGGAAATTTTTCGTGTTAAAAATTTAACATAGGCAGAATAAAAGTCAATCGCCCATCGTTAATTTTTTCACATGCGTTGTGATCGGCAGCGGTTAATTTGTCGTAACCGCAAGTTAAAAAAGCGGTTGTAATGGTGAAAGCATCGGCTCGCGCACTCCCCTTTCCTCCGCTCTTCCCAACGTCCACCACGCCTTTATGTTATTTTTTTAACATCACTTATAAAAGTGCTTGTAAATCGCATAAAATCTTTGTTAACAAATTGATATGTGTTACTATTCCGATCTGACGGATCTGACATATCGGACGGATCGTGCAGGGTGCACCGGTCGGGGTTCGCCGGGAGAATCCGCCCGACTCTGTACCTGTATTCAACGCATGAACCGATCTGGCGGAAGGATGCCCCAACGGGGCTATGTCCCAAAGCCCAGGGTTGCGCCGGGAACGGCGCTACCCTGGGGGGGGATGAGCATAACGCCCGCACTACCCCAACGGGCATGCGCGTCAACTTAAGGATTATTTTAAACTGATTCTCCGCCTTGACCGCGGCGTCCGCGCCGCTTTGGAGTGCCGGCGGCTGGACGCCGCTTTTTCCCGCCGGTGGAACCGGCCTACAGCCTGAGTTC
>CAITSE010000320.1 GCA_903894975.1 uncultured Lentisphaerota bacterium | reverse complement strand
TCCCCTCCCAATTCCTCCGTCAGAACCGCGCACGTCAGTAAGCGGGCTCACCATGTCCCCTCCCAATTCCTCCGTCAGAACCGCGCACGTCAGTAAGCGGGCTCACCATGTCCCCTCCCAAAGCCTACCTCATCACCGTTTCCTGTTACGGTCAACATCTGCCAGGGGACGACGGAACGATCCAAGCCGGACAGGCCTGTCATGGTCAACCCGCCCTACCATCAAAGCCTGAATTGCTCATGTATGCACAGGCAAAATTGGCCCATCCTGCGATGCATCTTCGCACCGACCCGGCGCGCAATGCGGTTTTGGATTCTGTGCTTGAAGCCTGCCTGTTCCGCAAATGGGAATTACTGGCGGCACACGTCCGGACGACTCATTTTCATGTTGTTATACAAGCGTCCGTTGAACCTGAAAAAATCCTTCTCACTCTGAAAGCATACGCCACCCGCAAGCTCCGCCAAACAAATTCTGGATTTGAGATTGAACCCCTGTGGGCGCGTCATGGCAGCACTCGTTACCTGTGGGAACCACACCAGATTGAGGCTGCGGTGCATTATGTGATACACGAGCAGGGCGAGCCCATGGCGCGATACCAGAAGAATCCCGACCCTTGTGATGCCTGCCGAGATGTGCATGGATGGAAGCATGGGTAGAGCCCGCTTACTAACGTGCGCGGTTCTGACAATTCCCCGTCCCTCCGTCAGAACCGCGCACGTCAGTAAGCGGACTCTACCCCCTCCGTCAGAACCGCGCACGTCAGTAAGCGGACTCTCCCACCAACCCCGATTCCCCATGCCCTCCCCCATTTCCATTCTCAAAGACCGTCTCGCCGCCAATCCCGGCCGGGATGTCCTGGTCTGGCGCGACCGCCCGTTCACTGGCGGCTGGCTCCTGGACCAGTTGGCGCATTGGCGCCGGCAGCTCGACGCCGCGGGCATTGCGCCCGGCGCCGTGACCGCACTGGAGACGGATTTCTCACCGGACGCCGTAGCCCTTTTCCTGGCGCTGGCCGAAGCGCGCGCCATCCTCGTCCCCATCACCGCCGCCGCCGCGCCCAAGCGTGACGAGTTTCTGGAAACCGCGGAGGTCGAATGGGTGATCCGTCCCGATCCGGACGGCTCCGGGCAGGCGGAATTCCGGCGGCTCCCGCGGGAGGCCAGCCATGAACTGTTCGGCCGGCTCCGGGCCGCGGCGCACCCGGGACTGCTGCTTTTCTCCTCCGGCTCCACCGGCAGCAGCAAGGCTGCCCTCCATGACCTGACGCGACTGCTTGCCCGTTTCGACACCCCGCGGCGCGCCTACCGCAGCATCGCCTTCCTGCTTTTTGACCACATCGGCGGCATCAACACCATGCTCCACGCCCTGGCCAACGGCGGCGGCCTGATCCTCCCGCCGGGGCGCGACCCCGACCAGGTGCTGGAACAGGTCGTCCGGCACCGCGCCGACCTGCTGCCGGCCTCGCCGACGTTCCTCAATCTGATTCTCCTGTCCGAAGCCTGGAAACGGCATGACCTGACGTCGCTGAAAGTCATCAGCTACGGCACCGAACCCATGCCCGAGAGCACCCTGCGCCGATGGCACGGCCTCTTTCCCGACATCCGCCTGGCCCAAACCTACGGCCTTTCCGAAACCGGCATCCTGCCCGTGAAGTCCAAAAGTTCCGACTCCCTCTGGATCCGGGCCGGCGGCGACGGCTGCGAAGTCCGCATTGTCGACGGCATGCTCCAGGTCCGGTCCGACACCGCCATGCTCGGCTACCTCAACGCCCCGACTCCGTTCACCGCCGACGGCTGGTTCATCACCGGCGACGCGGTGGAAGTGGACGGCGACTTTATCCGCATCCTCGGGCGCCGTTCGGAACTGATCAACGTCGGCGGGGAGAAGGTCTGGCCGGCCGAGGTCGAAAACGTGCTCCAGGAATTGGAAAATGTCGCCGAAGTGGTAGTGTACGGCGAGCCGAATCCGATCACGGGGGCAATGGTTTGCGCCCGGGTCAGGTTGCGGCATCCCGAGGACAGGCCACTCTTTCTCCGGCGAATGCGCGAATACTGTGCCAGCCGGCTACAACGCTATAAGGTGCCGGTGCGAGTGCAACTGACCAATGCCCCCCTGCATGGCGAGCGGTTCAAAAAAAACCGCGCCCCGTCCGCGGATACTCCGCGCGGAACGGAGCAGAAAACCACATGAAAAACCCCAAGATTTTCATATCCCCCCCCCCCCATCTGGGCGGTCGGGAACTGAAGTTTGTCCAGGAAACGTTCCGCAGCGACGATCTCGCCCGGATCTGCGCCATTATCCAGAAATGCCGGAGCTGATTCACCAAGCCGCGAATCCGCATCCCTTCCCCAGACAAACGCTCATCATGCCAGCCCCTCTTCACCAAACCATGCCTTACCGCCTTTTCCAAGGGCTGGTCCTGGCCGGATATGTCGGCCTGGTCTCCGCATTGTCCCTCGCCCCACCATCTGCCTTTCAACAACCGGCCCACCGCTTCGCGTTCCTGGCCTTCCCCCACATGGACAAGGCCGCACACTTCTTCATGTATGCCGGAATGTCAGCCCTCCTCTGCTGGTACTGGAACCCGCAGGATCGCGGGTGGCGCAAGGCCATGATCGTCCTGGTCATGGTCACCGCCTACGGATTTCTTATGGAACTGCTTCAGAAATGGACAGCCTGCGGTCGCGCCTTTGAACTGGCGGACGGCACGGCTAATTTTATCGGCGGCACGGCCGGAATCCTGTGCTGGGTTTTTCTGCACGCCCGCCACCGGCCCTCCCTGCATCACGGCTGAACGGACTCCCGCACCATGACCTCGACTCCCCAGCAACCCAACCCCGCTAATTACGAATTGATGTCCACCGACATCCTGATTCGGTATCGCATCATCCTGGTCTTCCTGGCCTATGCGGTGATGGGGGGCACAAGCTACTACCTCACCTTTCTCGTCCTGTACGACTTTGACATCCCCGAGTCGATGTTCTGGCTGTTCACCAAGTCCGTGATCCCAATCGTGGTTATGAAGCTGGTGGCTCTCTATCATTTCAACCTGCACCGGGGCTTGTGGCGGTACGCCAGCACCAGCGACCTCCTCTCGATTTTCAAGGCCTGCACACTCAGCACCATTTTTATGGTCCTGTGGATGGCGGTCATCCATCCCAACCAATGCCGGCGCGCCATCTTCGTGGTCGATTGGTTCGCCTTCGTCATGATTCTCGGCGGCATGCGGTTCGGCATCCGCCTGTTCCGGGAAATGGTGCATGAGGCCAACGCCCAGAAAAGCGGCCGCCGCACCCTCATCATCGGCGCGGGGGACAATGGCGAGGCCGCCCTGCGCTCCGTCCTGCGCAGCAGCCAGCAGCGCGCTTTCGTGGTGGGGTTCCTCGATGATGACCCGGCTAAGTCAGGCATGACCCTCCACGGCCTCTCCGTCCTCGGCACCCTGGCGGACTTCGCCAAAGTGATCGCGGCCAAGGATGTCACCCATGTCGTCTTCGCCATTCCCGGCGCCAGCAAAAAACTTTTGCGCAACCTCGTGGAACAATGCGCCCTCTACAAGGCCCGCCTCCAGATCCAGCCATCCATGCAGGATGTCTCCTCCGGCCGCATCAACGCCGGCCGCCTCCGCGATGTCCGCCTCGAGGATCTGCTCGGGCGCGACCCCATCCAACTCGATCACAACCCGGTCGCCGCCAGCCTCCAGGGACGCTGCGTCCTGATCACCGGCGCCGGCGGTTCCATCGGTTCCGAACTCGCCCGCCAGATCGCCACCTACAGCCCAGTCGCATTGTCCTTCTCGACATCGGCGAAACCCCGCTTTTCGAGATCGACCGCGAACTCCGTGAACGCCACCCGCAACAGAACATCTCTGCGGTCTTTTGCGACATCAAGCAGGCCGCCCGGATTGAGCACGTCCTCGCCGAATTCACGCCCGATATCATCTACCATGCCGCCGCGTACAAGCACGTCCCCCTCATGGAAGCCCATCCGGTGGAGGCAGTGCTCAACAACGTGGCCGGTTCCCACAACCTCGCC
This sequence comes from uncultured Lentisphaerota bacterium, assembly GCA_903894975.1. Lineage (GTDB taxonomy): Bacteria > Verrucomicrobiota > Lentisphaeria > Oligosphaerales > CAITYL01 > CAITSE01. The sequence goes on along the minus strand of CAITSE010000320.1, from coordinate 2,906 downwards.
AGCGCCGCCCTCCGCCATGGCGTCCAGCGCTTCCTGATGATTTCCACCGACAAGGCTGTATCCCCCAGCAGCGTCATGGGCGCCACCAAGCGTTGCGCCGAACTTCTACTCAGTTCCTTCAACTCCCGGACAGACGGCACCCAATTCATCGCGGTCCGCTTCGGCAATGTCCTGGGCAGCAACGGCAGCGTCGTCCCGATCTTCCAGAAACAGATTGAGCGGGGCGGCCCGATCACCATCACGCATCCCGATGTCACCCGGTATTTCATGACCATTCCCGAAGCTGTCGAACTCGTCCTGCAAGCCAGCGCCATCGGCAGAAACGGCGACCTTTTCATGCTGGAAATGGGGGACCCGGTCAAGATCGTCGACCTGGCCCGGAACATGGTGGAAATCGCCGGCCTAACCTTGAACGAAGACATTGAAATCCAGGTCACCGGCATGCGGCCCGGCGAAAAACTCCACGAAGAACTGGCCTATCAGCACGAAGACATCACTCCCACCGCCGTGCCCAAACTGCTCCTTCACAAAGACGCCCCGGCCCCGGCCAACCTCAAAGCCGACATTGCAGATTTGGAAAAAGCTGCCCGCGACGGCGACCTGGAAGGGACGCGCACCCGCCTGTGGAACCTGGTCAAAACCCAGGCGGCGCAGGAATTACCAGGCCCGCCGCGGTAAAGGGTAAAGTAAAGATAAAATGAAGACCCATAACCTCCTTAAAGCGAACGTCGAACATTGAACATTGAACGTCCAACGTTGAATTAGAGTTCACACCATAGGCTTAAGCTCCATCCGATCGGTTTTACCTTCAACCTTCAACGTTCGATGTTCGATGTTCGATGTTCGATGTTCGACGTTCGACGTTCGTTTTCCCTTAAATTGACGCGCATGCCCTACGGGGCTCCATTCTCTTTGGCGTTCCTACTTGGGGCGTTGCCCCAGGCTATGATGAAACCGCGCCTTCAGCGCTCCAATCCAACGAAATCCTTAAGCCATAAACCACCGGCCTTCACTTAACGCACATAGACTGCCCGTCACCATCTACGACAACTTGACTCCCGTACCGATCTATGAACGAAACCGCCGCCTCGGCGCCACCATCTCTCACCTCGCCGCCCCCGCCGCCCCCGGAAGAAACACTGGGCCAGCGGGCGGTTCGTTGGCGCCTGGCCGGAATCGCTCTGCTCTTCCTCATCCTGCACACTCCGGCGGTGCTCATCAATGCCAGAGTGGCCGCCGGCAACGCGGAATTCTCCCATGTCTTCATCATTCCGTTCATCAGCTTCTATCTAGCCTGGCAAAACCGCGCGCAACTGAGCAAAACCCCGCTGCGGATCACCTGGCCCAACTGGGTCGGCCTGGTTCTCCTGGCCTGGGGGGTGTACGAATACCTCGTGCTCCTGTCCCTGGGCCGCGCCACCCCCCTGGCCTTTGTCATGATCTTCAACCTGTTCAGCCTGACCCTCTTCATCTGCGGCCTGCGCCTGACTTGGCAACTGCTTCTCCCCCTGGCCTACCTGATCTTTGCAGTCCCCACCGATCTACTGCTGGCGCCTCTGACCAACCAGCTCCAGGAAATCGCGGCCCGGGGCGCCGAAATCCTGATCAACCTCGTTGGCTTCCCGGTAACCGTGGAGGCGGAGCGCCTGGGCAGCACTCTGCAAATCTACCATGCGGGGTTGCTCATGGATCCGCCCCTCAACGTGGCTGAAGCCTGCAGCGGCCTGCGGATGCTCATGGCCTTTGCCGCACTGGGCGTCGCCATGGCGTATCTGATGCGAAACCGCCCCACCTGGTGCCGGATTCTGCTCATGACCCTGACCATCCCCATCGCCATCTTTTCCAACATGCTCCGGGTGACCGGAATGGGCCTCGCCTATCCCTGGTTCCCGCAGATCACCAGCGGCGACCTCCATACCGCCCTGGGCCTGCTCATGCTGGTCCCGGCCATCCTTCTCTTCAACCTGGCCGAATGGCTGATCGATCTGTGGCTGGATGCTCGCGCCCAACGTGCTAAATCCCAAAGCCCCGGACTCCGATGAAAAAACCGCCCCACCTGCCCATGATCATCGCCGCCGCCCTCCTGGCGGTCGCCGTTGCCGTCCTTTACGGGTCCAAAAAAGTCCGCCAAAACCTGGTCTCCTCCGACGGCATTCCGCTCGCCCGGAGTCTGACGCAAATCCCCGAACGCTTCGGCCCCTACGAAAAAGTGGGGGAGGAATCCTTGCCCGAAAATATTGTTAAACAGCTTGGCACCACCGATTACATCATCTGGTATTACCGCGACACCCGCCTTCCCCCCGGCGCCGCCGGAAACGGCATCCGCCTGCATATTGGCTACTGGTCCGGCACCCGCCAGATCCTCTCCACCGGCGTGCATTATCCCGAACTCTGTTACACCGGCGGCGGCGCCAAGACCATGGAAATGCGGACCTGCCAGATCTTCCTGGGCAACCCGGACGACTCCGGCGCCGCGCCCTTGAGCATTCCCCTCCGCATTTTTCAGTTTTACGGCGAAAACGCCCCACCCCGGACCGTGGGCTATTATTTCCTGCTCAACGGCCGCCGCATCGCCTCCGCCAACTATCTGCGCCTGGCCACCTTCCTCGGCCCCACCCGAAACCTGTATTACAGCAAAGTTGAAGTGATGCCCGGAACCCTGGGCACGGATCAAGATGGCGCGACCCGTCTCGCCCTGGGCGTGAGCGAACAGGGGGAGGCACTCCGGGTCATCCAGGAATTCCTGACCCAAGCCCAACCCGGCATTGAGGCCATGTTCCCCGGAGGGGGACGCTGACGGGGCAGATCGATTCCGTAATGCCTCAGATGGTGGGGAACAGAATCCCCGCAGGAGATGGCACTCGCCTAGCCTCGGGCGTAAGCCCGTGGAACAGGATGCCATAAAG
>CAITSE010000319.1 GCA_903894975.1 uncultured Lentisphaerota bacterium | reverse complement strand
GCTTTTTCCCGCCGGTGGAACCGGCCTACAACCTGAGTTCTCCTTCCGCTGAGGTGCGGGAATCAACTGGCACGTGGGAGAGGCGGCTCCGCCGCCGGGGAAAGCGGTGTCAAGCCACCGCACTCCAAAGATGCGGCGCATCGGTACAAGGTGCCCTGAATCCTTAAGCTGACGCGCATGCCGGCCGGGGTTCTCGCGTTCCGCCCAATGGATCAGCAGGGGGATGAAGCCGAGCAAGCAGGACGTGCTGTAGTCATAAGCCAGGGTGGGATAGAGCAGCGACAGGATTCCCACCGCGGCTAGGTAGGGCATCAGGGACACAAAATCCTTCCGGCTTTTCCAGAGATACAGCCACCCAGGGACGATCAGGATGAGCGGCAGTGCCTTGACCCAGTATCGCGGCAGCAGAAAAACCAGACTCAGTCCGTCAGGATGAAACGTCTTCTCCTGTTCCACGAGACCGGCCAGGAAAGCAAGGCCTTCCCGCAGGTTGAACAGGAAGAGCGCGGCGACGGTCAGGGGAATGACGGCCGCCATCCCGATGCGGCCCTTCAACTCCACCCAGTTTTTTGAAGTCAAAACCCATACTGCCACCGCCACGAAGATAAAGGGAAATGCCGTCCATTTGACATAGGCGAACAGCGCCGCCAGAAACAGACAGTACGGATTCCGCCGGATCATGCCCAGGCACAGCCACAGGTGCGCCAGGGCGACATAGACGGAGAACTGGCCGCGTTCAAACCAGGACAGCCCCGCGGGAGTCAGGAACAGGCAGAGGTTCACGAGCAGCAGGGCGGGGAGTAGAAACCTCTCGATCTGCAAGATTCTGAAGGCGAAAATGAACGATGCGTACAACAGCAGGACCTGGATCAAAATATTCATAAAACTGGCATAGCCATAGGGAAGTTTGCCCAGGCTGTATTGACAGAAAAGGTGGATGAACGGCGCGTACCGCGACGGCCGATGCCAGGGGTCGGGGGTTTCCGCGGTGTAGGCCTTGGCCGAGGCGATGCGGGCCGGGAAGTAGACCTGGGCGAAATCCGCGGAGATCCGGTTTACGGCCTGACATTCTTTTGCCAGCCCGATTTCCGGCACCCGCATGATGCCGTAGCGGGGCTTGACCAGTATCCGGTCCGCGGATGAATCTCCGCGGATCGTGTCCCGCGACAGGAGATAGAAGTTATAGGCGATCGGGCCGTGGAGCAGGACAAAGACCAGAAGGATCGCCCATTTTTTTACCTGAAGAGATCCGGCCATGGGCGAACTCCGGTTACCGGTCGTATTCATCCACGTTTGTGCGTTGCGCCAAGTTGATCATTCCATATCATCGCACCGCAGTTTCCGGGCGCAAGGGCAGGGGGGCGATTTTGGATTGCGGATTTGGGATTTTCTTGGGACGGGAAGCAGAGGGTTCAGGGTTCGGGGTTCAGGGAAGTTAATTTTACCCGCTAAACACGCGAAACGGCGCGAAAGGGGTTTTGAATCAATTTCGCGAACTTTCGCGTGTTTAGCGGGCAAAACGGAATTGATATTCGTTTGGCTGATCGCGAGGCCCGTCTTCCTGCGTTCCCGAACTCAGCGGTCCCGAACCCCGAACCCTTTCCCTTTCCGGTCAGGGCAGAATTTGTAATCACTTTAAACGAATGGAGATGGCCAAGTCCGTTGGCATCTCCCCCACATGGTCGTCTTGCAAGGCCTCTTTCTCCGCGAGCCTCGCGTCTCCGCGTGAGACCGTTCAAAATGAAAGTGGGCAAGATGCCCCCGTTCCCAAGTGGGCGTCCCGCCCATAGCCATCAGGGTAAGCGGTCATGGAGCGTTTTCTCTGCCGACAGTTGTAGGAACGTGGTTGTACCACGTTTCCGCGGCGTCGTCGAAAGCCGCAGCGGTACACGTTCCGATACCCGCCGGGGATGGTTTGCCGCCGCCGCAGGTTTACGCGGCGCGTGAGAACACGGGCGACACGCCCGTGCCTACATTCCCGAACCCTGAACCCTGAACCCTGAACCCTGAACCCTGAATCCCGACCCCTGAACTCTGAACCCCGACCCCTTTTCCCTCCTCGATTATGCGCCGCGGCGGGCGGGGTGTACACTATGGGCCGGCGCGGAAAGTGGTCGGGAACGAACCCGCCGCCGGCGCCGGAATCCAAGCCGGAGGTGTTTCATGCATGCCCGCGTTGTCATTCTCGGTCTTGTCGTTCTGTCCGCCGCCTGTTCCGGAACGGTCTACGCCCAGGCCGCCGATGCGTCGTCCCCGGCTGCGGTGGCCCAGTTGGAAGACCAGATCCGGAACGCGGAGGCGGACCTGAAATCCCAGCATGATGCCGTGGTGAAGAAGATCGAGTTTGTCGTCAAGCTGGCGGCCCAGGTGCGGGACACCCGCAATTCCGGCAGCAACGCCGTCATCCTCAAGGAAGACTGCGTCCGCGAACTCCGCAAGATGGTTACATATTACAAGGCGCAGAAAGATCAGATTCACGCCCGGCTTGAGGCGGAGCCGAACCCGGTGATGCGTGAGGAATGGGAAAAACAGCTTCGTCAGGCGGACGCCATGATTGAAGGCCGGATCGACGACATCATCCGCGTGGCCGCCTCCCTCACCGCGTATTCCGGGCTGGCCAATTTCAATGGGAACGGCGAAACGGGGGAGATCCGCGACAGCACGGAACGCAAGGCCGCGCAAGACGTGTCCCGGGTCCGCGTCAAGGTGGAAGATAATCTTGAAGCCATGGAAGCCGCCCGCAAGCCGCTTCAGGACGAACTCCGTCAGGCCACCGAGGAATCCCGGCGCGCCGAACTGAAGCAGGCGCTCGCCGACCTTGATCAGCGGATCGCAAAACGGCGCAGCCAGTTCGCCGAACTGACGGCCGGCGGCGGCGCGGGCGGGCAGCGTCCGGTTTCCGCCCAGGCCGCCCATGACCTTGATCGTGAGGTCACGGACTCCTTCCGGGACGTTCGCGTCGAGTATGACAAGCTGTTTCAGCAGAAGAACGATCTGGATGAACTCCGCCGCCAACTGGCCAAGGCGAAGGTTGACGCGGCGGGGAAATGATACCTTCAGACTCTTACAGAAGTGCCTGAGAGTCGGGTTCAGGGTTCAGGCGGGCTGGATCAGGAAGCAGAAGACAGGAATGCTCCGCGCCATCTCGATCCAAAGAGATGGTCTTTGTCAGTCCTGAACCCCGAACCCTGACCCCTTTGCCTGACCCCTTTGCCGTAAAAACGGGTTCGTCACGATTCCCCGGCCACTTGCCGCACCAGTTTCACCCAGCGGGTCAGCCGGGTCACATCGCCGTCGACGGTTTCGACGTCTTTCAGGTGGATGTGCGGATAACAGCCCTTGCAGTCGGCCAGGCCGCGGCCGATGATGCGGCGTACCCGGTCCTCGTTGTACCCGCAGCAGACCATGTCGGTCGGGTTGGGCCGCCAGGAGAGGGCGTAGTCGGCGCCGATCTGTTCCGCGCAGGCGGCGACGTCGGCGACGGGGGTGACGGCGATGCTGCGCAGGTTTTTGAGCTGACGCAGCATCTTCATCTTGCGGCCCAGGTCTTCGCAGCAGCCGTAATGGACCAGGCCGAACTGCTCGCAGATCGGCAGTTGATACTGGAACATGAATTCGTCGTGGAACTCCGGCGAGATCACGGTGAATTCCTGGGCGGCGCAAAAGCCCCAGATGTCCTGGCGCCGGCGGTGCCCGCTGTTGGGGCGGGGGCGCTCCAGCGTACCGGCGTAGCTCATGGCCTGGTTTTGGCCGGAGGTCAGGGTGAAATGTCCGGCCTCCTCGGCTTCCCGGTTGTTCTGGAGAATGCCGTCGCGCATGAAGGCGAGCAGGCGGTGAAGTTCTTCCGGATACTCGTACATGTCGGTCATGAGTGTCTCGAGCCCGCGCAGCTTGGCGATGCTGGTGGAGATGTCGGCCATGAAGCCGATGTGGGCGGGAGTGCGAGAAACGTCGATCGGCAGAAGGTCGCCGACGGCGCTGGCCAGGCGATCGAGGTTGCGGGCCGTGGCGGCCTCGTCCACTTCGTGGTGGGTCACCCGCAGTTTCGCGACGTCGTTCCAGCTTTTGAGCGGCGGATCATAGGCGGCGGCGCCGCCTTCCACGCCGGGGCCGTGCATGGTTTCCGCAAAGCCCCAGAGGTTGCCCCAGCCGCCTTTGATACTGGCGCCCAGGGTGATCCACGGCTGCTGGATGGTGTCGTCGCCCACGACTTCGTGTTGGAAAATCCGCATCTTGAGATCGCGCTCAAAGTTGCGGAAAAAGGGATCTTCGCACTCCATCCGGCCGTCGCCGAACACCTCGCGGCACCAGACATTCCACATGCCGTAGGTGGCCAGGATCGGCACCCGGGTCCGTTTGAGGCTGAAATGATCGGTCCACAGGACGCGCTTCTCCTCTTGGACGGGGAGCGCCGCGATCTCCGCATAACGCGCCGCCAGTTTGCGGAGGACGAGGATGTCTTTCGATGGGTTCATGGTTAGTCCAGACTCTGCCCGAATGGTGTCGCGGTGTGAGGGGATTGCGATTTTGATAAGATGATCTCGTGGCCGGAATTTGAAACTTCCCCTGCGGCGCCAGGTTTTTGACGTGGCCGTCCGCGCCCTGTGGCGCTAAGCTATCGGACTGCGTGAACCCAAACGTGCCACCCGGATTCGGAAGGAACGCTTATGCCTGCCATGGTACCGCTCAAGACCGAGATCGCTTTGGATGATTCCTGGGATGTGATTGTGGTGGGCGGCGGCCCGGCCGGGTGCACGGCGGCGGCGGCGGCGGCGCGCGAGGGCGCCAAGACGCTCCTGGTCGAGGCGTCCGGATGCCTGGGCGGCATGGGCACCGCCGGTTTGGTCCCGGCCTGGTGCCCGTTCAGCGACCAGCAGAAAATCATCTACCGCGGGCTGGCGGAAAAAGTCTTCACCCGTTCCAAGCAGGGCACATTCGGCGTGAAACCCGAGGCCCTGGAATGGGTGCCCATCGACCCGGAAAACCTCAAGCAGGTCTACGACGATCTCATGGCCGAATACGGCGTGACCATGCTCTTTCACACCCTGATCGTGGGCCTGGAGAAGGCGGCGCCGGACCGCGTGGATTACCTGCTGGCCGCCAACAAGGCCGGGCTGAGCGCGCTGCGGGCCCGCATCTATGTGGACGGTTCCGGTGACGGCGATCTCGCCGCCTGGGCCGGCGCCGAAGTCCTCAAGGGCGACGAGGAGGGCGACCTGCAGCCGACCACGCACTGTTTTATCCTGGGCAACGTCGACATGGCCGAATACCGGAAGCTCTGGCTCCACGGCGCCAACCCGGCCAGCCCGATCCACGACATCGTGCGCTCCGGCAAATACCCGCTCATCCCCGACACGCACCTGTGCAACAATCCGGTGGGGCCCGACGCCATCGGCTTCAATGCCGGGCATATCTGGCACGTCGACAACACCGATCCCCGTTCCGTTTCCCGGGCACTGCCGCAGGGGCGGAAGATGGCCTCTGCCTTCCGGACCGCGTTTGCCGAAACCTGTCCCGCGGCCTTCGGCCAGGCGTACCTGGCCCAGACCGCACCGCTCCTGGGCGTGCGCGAGACCCGTCGCATTCTCGGCGATTACACCTTGGTCGCGGAAGATTACCTGGCCGCCCGCAGTTTCCCCGACGAAATCGGGCGGAGTTCCTACTACATCGATGTGCATCACAAGGAAAAAAACAAGAAGGATCCCACGAAGGAAGCCAGCCACAAGTACCCCCGCCTCGAAGCGGGCCAGAGCTTCGGCATCCACTACCGCTGCCTCACGCCCCAGGGGTTGCGGAACGTCCTGGTGGCCGGGCGTTCCATTTCGGCGGACCGCGCGGTCAACGGCTCCGTCCGGGTGATGCCCGTCTGCCTGGTCACCGGCGAAGCCGCTGGCCTGGCCGCGGCCTTGGCGGCGAAAGACTCCGCGGGCGATGTTCACCGCGTGGACGTCGACCGGCTCCGGGCGCGGCTGCGGGAGGAGGGAGCTTATTTGCTCTGAGCCGGATTATTCATGAGAGAATGGGTCCGCGCATGGACATTCGGGACTTGGCGGTTGGATCAGAACCGCGCGGGTAACCAAGCGGACTCTTTGGATCTTGAATTGGGTGAACGGGAAAGTCCGCTTACTGACGTGCGCGGTTCTGACGGAGGAAAGTCCGCTTACTGACGTGCGCGGTTCTGACGGAGGAAAGTCCGCTTACTGACGTGCGCGGTTCTGACGGAGGGGAGTCCGCTTACTGACGTGCGCGGTTCTGACGGAAAAGAGGCCGCGAAAAGCTCGACGTTGTGAGTAAGATTGCCTTTTTCATGAAGAATCAAGGCTGAACGGTTACGGAGGGGCGGTTGTCCGGGGTGTCAGGGTGGAGCTCCTTCGGCCAATGACCACTTATTCGCGGCGGTTCCCCAGATGGGCTGGACGGCCACGACGTTGGCCGGGCCGGCGTTGACATACAGGATGTTGTCCGACCCCTGTTGCGCGGGGGTTTTGCCCGAAGCGCCGGGCTTTCCGTACAGATACCGGAGAGTCAAGGCGCCCGCGGGCAGGGATGCCGGGGTGAGCCGGACGCTGGTCCCGGTGATCAGGGTCGCCGCGGCAATGGGGATGGTTGTCGCAAAATTGTCGCCCGACAGAGAAAATCCGCTGATGTTCGCCGTCGGCGTTTTCAGACAGAGCGCGGTTCCCGCGTACAGGCGGACCTGGACGATGAGATCCGTGCCGGAGCGGGTAAAGGAGGTAATCTCGCCGGCGCGGGGGTCGGCATACTTCTGCGGATCGCGAAGGTATCCCGCCGCATTTCCCCAGCGTGGCGCCATGATGTTCCAGGCGTCATCGGTGGGATGCACGCCGTCGCGAGTCGGATGGTCGATGAAAACGCCCGCGAACTGTCCGGCCTGCGGATTGTCCTGGACCCAGCGCCGGCAGGCGTCCCGCAGCGTGTGGTGGGCCCCCGGGCTGCCGCCGCTGCCGTCGTACACGATCGTCATTGGTGCGAGGATCAACTGCCAGGTGCCCGCGCCGAAGTCTTTATCCATAACTGTCTTAAACCGATTGAGATCGGCATAAAAGTCGTCGCCATAGTTTGCGCTTGCCAGGTTTCCCACCCAGGTGATGACGTTCGGTTTGTTGAGTCCGCCGTTGGCCAGGCAATACGCCTTTGCCGTGTTGTACGGGTCCGAGCCGAGGCGTCCGTTCCAATAGGCGAGCCGGGTCGCTCCGGCCCAGCTGACCGTGAAGCCGACGCAGCACTGCGACGCCGCCGACAAGGTGTTGGCGAGTTCGTTCTCTCCCTGCGACCCGCCGCCCATGCCTCCTCCGCGGAGCAGGTTCCACATGCCGTGGGAAAGGGGATTTGCATCGCCAGGGCGCGTGTTGGGGTATGTGGTCGGATACTTTGCGGTGAATCCGTTCGGGGCGACGATGTTGGCCCTGGACGTGTTTTGCATCTGCCCCTGAATGCTGTCGCCCCAGACCACCACCACTTCGCCCACCGCCCACCGGGACCAGGTGCGGTTGGGGCGGCTGCTGTTGCCGGTTCCGCCGGGCGAGTTGACCCGCCGCACTTCCAGGGTTTTCCAATACCCTTTCGGCACCGGGATGGTTGCCTGGATGGCCGAGCCCCCGCCGGCCGAACCGGCCGCCAGAGGCTGCCACGGCGTGGAGGTCGCATGCTCCACGTCGAGGAAGCGGATTTCGATATCGGCCGGTCCGGCGCCGTAATCGAATCCAGAGAACTGGACGTTGGCCGAACCGTTCAGGTGTCGGATGACCTGAAACGGCTGAAAACTCGCGAGCGCCACCACATTGGTCGGTTCAGTGACCTGGTCGGGAGCATTGTTCTCCGCCGTCGCCCCCCGCAGCATCGGCCCGTCCGCAAAAAGGGTGGCGGCGCCGTTCCGCTTCAACCCGACCGCGCTGTCGCTTCCCTGGTTCTTCAGCAGCAGGGGATTGGCCGGACTCGCAAGGGAGGCGGTCTCCAGTGGGAAATAGACCGAAAGATTCCCATTCAGGCTGGGGACGCTGGACGGCTTATATCCTGCCGCCATGAGCGCGATGTCCTGATCGCTCACCGCCGCCGTGGCAAAAAACAGTCCTTCCAGATCGCCGTCGTATAGTTCGGCCCAGCCGTTCAAGCTGGCGAGGGCCCAGCCGCGCACGGGCGTTGCCCCGAACGTGCGGGTTTCGCTGCAGACCAGGACCGGGGCGTGCCCCGCCTCGGCCACGAGGTACTCGCTCTTCCCCGCGTTGCGGCGGATGATGTGCAGGCGCGGCGTGAACTTGCCGGTGACCCGTCCGGGATAGCCCGCCGGAAGGGTGCCCGCCACGCCGTCTTTCAGGGCCTTGCCGCCGCTGCCGAAGGCGTTCCCGGCGCCGTCTGCTCCGCCGACATGGAAGCGGCCCGTGGTTTTGTCGTAGCACAGGTTGATTGGGCCGTTGATGAGCATGCCGCCGTCGCCCTGGAAATTGTTGTCCCAGATCCCCAGGGTCCAATCGCCGGCAGGAAGTGCCCAGCCCGTGGAGGTCGCGTAGGTGGCGCGCGCCGCAAATTGATTGATTCCGGCGGACATGCGGACGGAGGCCTGCAGGCTGGATGCAAGAAGGATCGCCCAGACCGCAAACAGGAGTCGTGACAGCGGCAGGATTTTTGATTTCATCGGTGGGAAAAGCCTGTTTGGGTCATGAGTGGAAGCCAAGGCCGCGGATGAGCGCCTAGGCGCTCACCCGCAGGTTGTAGTGTAGCCTGAAGCCGTACAGTTGCCCCGGCTTGGGTTTATGTCAGGCCCGCCGCCGCCGCGCCAGCAACCCAAGTCCGCCGAGGGCCAGGAGCGTCAGCGATGCCGGCTCGGGAACGGATGTGACGGCCAAGCTGTTGAAGGCGTAGTTATAATTGGCAAGCCCCCATCCATTGCCGATGTTTTCCTTGAATAGCTGAAGGTATTGAATTCCCGCGCCCGAGGTGCCGGCCAGGGTGCCCGTATAGGTTGTGGTCACGGGCGTTCCGTTCAGGGGGCGGATGATATCCAGCGAGTAAGTGTCCGCGCTCAGCAGGGTGAATACCGTGCGTATTCCGGTGCGCATATCTTGAGCGCCGGTATTGGTCGATCCGGACGCATCCATGGCCACAACGGATCCGGTGGGCCAGGAGTTAGCAAATTTGAATGAAAAGCGGCTGACGTCATCGCTTCCGACATAACTGAATCCCAGCGCGCCGTTTGACCCATAGGCACTGTCCACATCGAAGGACACCGACTGCCCGACGTCCAGCGTTCCGACCCCCGCCCCGCCGTTGGCGGTAAAGGCGCGGGTCGCAATCGCCCCGCTGTTCGAATCTCCGCTGACATAGGTCCAGGCCTTGCTGGAGGTGGCGATGCCCGTGCCGGCCGGGTATTCCGCACTGACGCAGTTGCCAATGCCGCCGATTCCGGAACCGTTTGCGCCTCCGGCCCACGGCTGGAACCCGCTGCCGCCGTTGGAACCATACGTCCAGCCTCCGGCGTACGTGGCATCGGCCGCGTTGTCCGACGCGATCATGGCCGCCCGGCCAACCGTCGGCATAATTGCCCCAAGCGCTACGGCGGCCATTGCCGCCACAACAATTTGTTTCTGCATACGCATTTGCTTTCTCCGGTTATTGATCTGGGGTGCTTGTCTCGGTTAAGCTCAATAAATTGCCGTTGGCTCTTGCCTGCGCCGTGTCTTTGTGATCTGTTGGCGTTCTTTATCGAAGTGTTCCGCCTACTTTCCCTTGATGGTTTGAGAGATGTGTCCTAGGTTTGGATTTGCCGCCGCCCCGGGTTTTCGTGTCACCCGGTTACATGCGCCGACAATACGAAGGGAGCCCCGGATGGCCGGAGCTCCGCATGGGAAGGTTAAAGAATCTACCCCCGCCGCAAGGCTTTTACTAAAGCGGCGGGGATAATTTTCAGCATGGGTTTCTCAATACCCGTCGTCCGGGGCGGTCGCGGCGTCGGCCGCCGGTGCGGCCAGCGCCTGGGTTGGGGCCGCCGCCGGAGCCGTGGCCGGGGCTGCGCCCTGCGGCGCGCTCGGGGCGCCGGTGTAGACGCGGACGTAGTCAATGTACATGTAGTTGGGCATGCCGGCGTCGATCTCGGCCAGGGTCGGGTCCGGGGCCATGCCCCAGGCGTTCTGGGTCAGCGAGAGGTTGAGGATCAGGTATTCAGGCACGGTGGCGATGTTGGTCTGGGTCTCGCGCTTGGCGACCATCTTGCCGTCGATGTAAAAATACACCGAGCCCGGGCACCAGTACATGCCGTAGTTGTGGAACGAGGTATCGGGGTTGAGCAGCGGATAGTAGCCACCGCCGTTTTCCAGGGCGTACGCTCCCCAGGCGCCGCTGCCGGAGTAGTTCCAGAAATAGCCGGAATGGGACTTGGAGAGGCCGGTGGTGGAACTTTTCCAGGCGCCCTGGTATTCGGTGATGTCGAACTCATTGCCGATGCCGTAGCCGTTATCCAGGCTGACTTCGACGCGGCGGTCGAGGTTGGTGACGCCGGCGCCGCGGTCGGGCAGGAGCCAGAAGGCGGGCCAGGTGCCCTTGCCGGAGGACATCTTGATGCGGGCCTCGAAGTAGCCGTAGGCCTGGGTCCACTTGTTGTAGCTCTGGATGCAGCCGGAGGCGTAATTCTGGGTGGTGGAGAGCTGGTAACCGGTCATGTCCATGTTGCGGGCGGGGCGCTTCTCGGCCTTGATGGTGCAGAGGCTGTTGTTGGCTAGGGTCACGTTTTCCGGGCGCATGGCCTGGAGTTCGTTGTTGATGATGGGCGCCCAGCGGTAGCCCTTGGACCAGACGCTGGTGTTCAGCGCGGTGCCGGTGAAGTGATCCTCGAACGAGAGCGTCCAGTTTCCGGGCGGCGGGCCTTCCTGGCCGGAGGCGGCCGGGTTATTGACCATGATGAAGGCCAGGTCGTCAAGGTTGACCTGCTGACTCATGGAACCGACAGAGCCCTGGACGCGGACGGTCAGCGACTTGATGCCTTTTCCGGAGCTGTCGATGACGCCGACAAAGGTGTCGGCGCCCGCGGCAATGGTCGCGCCGGAGACGCCGGAGGCGCCCAGGTTCACCACGGTGTTGTCCGTGAGCGTGTAGGACACCGGATAGTTGTTGGCATTGTACGCAACCTTCTTCAGGTAGAACGCGCTGGACGAGCGGTAGACGAAGCCGGCTGCGGAGACCGGCTGGGAAAAGGCGAGCGTGTGGTCGGCATAGGTGGAGCCGCCCCAACCGATGTCGCCCAGGCCGGCCAGCGCGGTGGTGGGCGAGGCGAAGAAGGTGGAACCCGCATTCGTGGCCTTGCTTAGCTTGGTGGTGCCGGCGTAGGGGCCGTTGTAGGTGACCGTCACCTGCTGGTCGGCCGGGCCGTCGCCGTTGAGGTCGAAATTGAAGGTGTAGGAGTTGGAGCCGAGGCTGGCGGTGGACGTGGGCCAGGTTTCGAAGGTGTAGACGTAAAGCTTGTCGGTGTTCGAGGCGCGGAATGCGGCCAGAGAACTGAGCCCCGAGAGTTGCGTGGAACTGGCCACGATGTTGGCGGGGACGGGGAAGTCGCGGCTGATGGCAAGGCCGGAGGGCGGCGGGGCCGGCGGCGCGGCGAGCGTGACAAAGGCCAGGTCGTCCATGTACGCCCGTTGACTGGCGGAGCCGACCGTTCCCTGGGTGCGCACCGTAATGGATTTGATCCCCACGCCGGAACTGTCGATGACCCCGACGAAGGTATTGGTGGCCGCGGCAATCCCCGCGCCCGAAACGCCGATCGAACCCAGGTTCACCACGGTGCCGTTGGCCAGGGTGTAGGAGACCGGGTAGTTGTTGCCGTTGTAGACGATTTTTTTGAGGTAAAAGGCGCTGGCGGACTGGTAGACCCAGCCGACCGCGGCCACCGGGGTGCTGAACGCGACCGTGTTCTCGGCGCAGGCGCCCCAGCCGATGTCACCGAGCCCGTTCAGGACATTGTCCGGCGACGCGGCGGCGCCGGCCAGGTCGCCCCGGGTCAGATGGGTGGAACTGGCCCAGGAGCCGTTGTAGGTGACCGTGGCGGTCTGGTCCACCGAACCGTCCCCGTTCAGGTCGAACTGGAAGGCGTAACTGTTGGCGCCCAGGTCCGACAGCCATTGCGGCCAGGCTTCGAACGAGTAGACGAACCGGTTGGCGGGAGTGGCGGCCCGGAAGGCCGAGAGCGAGCAGAGCCCCGACAATTGCGTGGCGCTCGCCACAATGTTTCCGGGGACGGCAAAGTCGCGCCCCCCGGCAAGATTGACGATATCGGCGGAGGCGCCGGAGCCGGCCAGGCAGACGCCGGCGATCCAGGCAAGCATGGGCAGGTGCAGGCGATGTGTACTCATGGACAGGACCCTTCTTTCCGTGGTTGGAATCCGAATGGGGTGGTCACCAAAGGACCGGACAAGCCTGTGCCGTTGCCTTACCTCCCTGGTTGTGTGGTTTCCCGACCCGACGGCCAGCCTCCCGGCTGACTCCCAAAAGCACGCAGGCCAACCTTGCACCGGCCCTGCGGATCACATCCCTGACTGCACAAAAATTACGGTACAGGCCGCTGCAATAAATTGCAATAATTCCGGCAAAAAATATAAAAATAGCAAAAAAATAAACTTCAACTAGTTTAAAATAAAATACTAATAAAAATGAAAAATAATGACTAATCGATTGGTTTTTTTCTGTAAAAATTACAGCATATGGGTTGCGGCCGGGCTCCCCCGCCAAGGCGCGCCGAGTGGAGGAATGACCTCTCGCAAGGAGAGTCGAAGCACGGGAAGTGCGCCGAGGAGTCAGAACCCGTATAGTACCAGGCCGGCGAAGGACTCCTCTCATGCCCAGAACTCAAATTCAGGAACGCAGTCGCAATCGCGCCCGGTTGCTTGAGGCCCTGCATTTCCAGGGGCCGCTGACCCGGTCGCAGCTGAGCAAACGTTGCGGTATCCGTCAGACCAGCGTGGGCAGCATCGCCCAGGAACTGTTGAATGCGGGGCTGGTACGCGAAGCCAGCGAGTCCGGCCGCATTCGTGCCCCGCTGGCCCTGGATCCGGAACGGCGCTTCGTGGTGGCCCTGGAACTGACCCCGACCGAAGTGCGTGGCGCCCGGGTTCACCTGGACGGCGCCTTGCAGCATGCCGTCTCACGCCCGTTGAAAGAATCGGGCCTGAAGGCGGCGGTGGCGGCGGCTGCCGCCGTGGCCCGTCGCGTGACCGGCCGGGAACCAGACGCCGTCCTGGCCACGGTTCTGGCCGTGACCGGTATGGTCGATGAGCCGCGCGGGGTTGTGGTCCGTTCCGCCCGCCTGTGGCAGTGGCAGGACGTGGCTCTGGGCGACGCCCTGAAGACCGTCCTCGGCCATCGTGTGCGGATCGTCAATGACACCTTCGCCCAGCTTTGGGACGGCGCCTGGTTCGGCCGCGAGTTCGCGCACACCACCGGCATGCTTTACCTCGGCATCGGCGAAGGTCTTTCCTGCGCCCTGTTAGTCCACGGCCGACCGGTGACCGGGCTCGGCTCTGCCGCCGGTGAGATCGGGCATGTCCGGGCGGGAGACGAAAGCCGGCTCTGCCGCTGCGGCCGGCAAGACTGTCTGGAGACCTACGCCAGCGCCCCGGCCATCCTGGCCGAAATGACCAAGACCCTGCCCGCCGCAAAAAAATGGACGTCCCTCGCCCAGGCCGCGGACGCGGCCGAACGCCTGCCGCCGGTGATGGCGGTCATCGACCGCGTGGCCGCGCGCCTGGCCCGGCAACTCGCCCCGGTGCTGGCCGCGCTGGCCCCGGAAAAAGTTCTGGTCGGCTGCACCGACCCGCGCTTCGGCGCCCGCCTCGCCGACCGGATCCAGCACCACATCGGGTCCGAACTCTTGGGCGTCCCGTCCGCCGCCGCCATTTTTTCCGCCACCGGCCCTCTGGCTGCCGCCACCCTCCGCGGCGCCGGCGCCCGCAGCCTGGCCGAATTTTTCCGCAACGGCGTCCTGGACTGAACGGAGTTGTTTCTCACGGTGGCACGGTGGCACGGAGGCGCGCGAAAGGCGCCTCGCCGGGTGCCGCGGAGCTATATTAGGCGCCATCCCGGACGCCGTTGCGGCTGGGCCGCGGCCGGCGTTGTGAACGCCGGGCGGAAACGATCACCCCCCGGAATCCTCCGGGTCCGGGAAAACGGGGCTTATGCTGCTTGGCATCATCATTCCCGCGCTGAACGAGGAGGCGACGGTCGGAGAAATCATCCGCCGCGTCCTGGCCGCGCCGCTGCCTGTTGTCCTTGACCGGCGCGTAGTCATCGTGGTTGACGATGGCTCCACGGACCGTACCGGTGAGGTGGCGGCCGCCGCCGGCGCCAAGGTCGTCCGGCACGGGCGCAACTTCGGCGTCGGCAGAGCCTTCAAGTCCGGGTTGGGGCAGGCGTTGGAAGAACAGGCGGATCTGATCGTCAACATTGATGCCGACGGCCAGTTCAATCCCGATGACATCGCCAAGCTGATTCAGCCGATTTTAGACGGCCACGCCGGGTTTG
Source organism: uncultured Lentisphaerota bacterium (assembly GCA_903894975.1). Classification (GTDB taxonomy): domain Bacteria; phylum Verrucomicrobiota; class Lentisphaeria; order Oligosphaerales; family CAITYL01; genus CAITSE01. The sequence goes on along the minus strand of CAITSE010000319.1, from coordinate 7,831 downwards.
TCACCGCCTCGCGCTTCAAGGATCCGGCTTTGGAGCCGGAGATGCCCAAGGTGAAACGCTGGGGCAACCGGCAGATGAGCCGGCTGGTGAGTCTCCTGGTCGGCCGCACGTATCACGACGTCTCCTGTGGTTTCCGCGCCTATTCCCGGGAAACCGCCTTGCGCCTGAACCTCTGGGGCGAATTCACTTACACGCAGGAGACCTTCCTGCATCTGTGCGCTTGCGGCATCCAGATCGCCGAGGTTCCGGTGCCAGTCCGCGGCGTTCGCGAGATTGGTGAGTCCCGCGTGGCCAGCAACCTCTGGCGCTACGCCCAGCGCACCAGCACCATTCTTTTCTACGCCTACCGCGACTTCTGGCCGCTACGCTTTTTTTCCGCCCTTGCGGTGCTGTTCGCCCTGCCCGCCCTCGCCTGCTTGATTTTCCTTTTCCAGCACTGGCTGCGCACCGGCGCCTTCAGTCCGCACATCTGGGCCGGCTTCACCGGTGGCGGACTGGGCCTGCTCACTTTACTCTGTTTGGTCACCGGGCTCCTGGCCGGCATGCTCAAACGCATCCGCCTAAACCAGGAAGAGATGCTCTACCACCTCAAGAAAGCCCACTACTCCCGGAACGCGGCGCGCCCCTCTGACCAAGGAGTGTGCTGATGCCCGCGGCCGGAGATGAAAAAAGGCCCCGACCATCCGCGATAACTAACCCCGCCCCGCACGGCGTGGTCCGGCGGATAGTTGAAAGCCTGCGGCGCCATCCCCTGCCCTGGACGGCGGTCCTCGTCATCTGCCTGTTGTGTGTACTGGGGATTGTGCTGAACCAGGACATCAAGAACGACGCCGCCGGCTGTTATGCGCGTCAGGTCCGGGAATTCACCGCGGGCAACTGGGCGGTCGCGTTCTTCCCCATGACGCCGCCGCTGATGATTGTCCTCAGCGGACTGGTCGCCAAGCTTGGCATCCCGCCATTCGCCGCCCTGAAGATCACGTCCGCGTTCTTCTTCCTGGCGGGGCTGTGGCCACTCATCCGGATTTTGCGCCGCATGCTTCCCGGGTCGCTCGTGGGCTGGGGTTGCCTGCTGTATGCCGTCAATCCTCAGCTTACCCGTTTCGCCTCCTCGGGCCTGCTTGATTCGGCCAAAGGTTTTTTTCTGCTGTGCCTCGCCGACCTCCTCCTCACCTATTCCCGGGAATCACCGCCGAAACTGCGTCACGCCCTGGGGATCGGAGCGGCCCTGGCCGGACTTTCCCTTGCGCGGGGGGAGGGGGCCTTTTTCACCCCGCTGATTCTTGGCAGCATGGTCGTTCTACCCTGGCTGCGGCAGGCCGGATCTCACCGCATCCGCGCCATCCCCCGGCACGCGGCCTGTGCCACGGTGGCCGCGGTGTTCGCGGCCGTTCTGTGCCTTCCCCAGGCGCTCTACATCCGTTCCGTTACCGGGACCCCGATGCTGGATTCACGGCAAACGGTGCGCATCAACGAGCTGACAAAGAAATGGCGGACATCCGGAGATGCCGCCGCCGGACATTTGCGCGAACTCTTGCCGCAACCGCAAACCGTCACCGGCCGGGACCGCACGGACATCCCCGCGCAGGACGTGGTCACGCCTCGGCGCAATCTCCGGCTGTTCCTGCAGGGGCTTGACCCGTTCCTGCTGGCCCTGGCCGCATTGGCCCTGGCCGTGAAAATCCGGCGGCGCGAGTGGACGGCCGCCGACACGGTCTGCGCCGTCTTCATCCTCTACAACGCGGCGTTGTTTGCCAGTAACAATCACATTCTGAAGCGCTATATCATGCCCACCATTCCTTTCGTCATCGCCTGGGCGGTCCTCGGCGCATGGTTCCTGAAAACCCATGTATTCGACCGGCTGCACCGTCAGGCGTTTCCCCTCGTTGCCTTTGCCGTGCTCGTGGGTTCCGCCGGCAGCGTGGTGCCCAAGCTGATCGACCGCAACACGCCCCCGCAGGCCTTTGCCCGCTGGCTCGAAGAACGCCGGGGCGTGTTCGTCAAACCCGTTCCGGTTCTCTTGAAGTTCCATCCGTTCAGCAGCGAATATCATGACGGGCGACAACCGATTGTCGCCGCCACCACCCCGCAATATTCCTACTGGTCGAAGACCGACTGGGTATGCATTTCCCACGGCCGGATGTTCACCCCGGAGGAAGTACGACTCATCGTCTACGAACAACAGGCGGATCTCCTGGTCGTGGACCAAGACTTGCTGCAGACCTGCCCGGGCTTCAATCCGGACGCGCTGCCCTGGCTGGAACGTGTGGGAGCCGCGCCGGGAAAACCGGCCTGGGCCGCCTACAGAATTCTTCCCGGCTCCGGTCCTGGCGGCCCAACGCCAAAAGCCCCAGGGCCATGACACCGGGTTCAAGCCGGGTGTGATCCCGGAGCCTTTTCCTGGAAAGAACTCGACTACCAAATGCAAACGGGAGGCCTTTCATGAAAAAACACATTCTTCTGGATATCCGCTCCCTTTCATTGCCGGACGATAAGGAGTGGCTGCGCCATCTCGAGACCGGCGCCGCGGCCGGCGAATGGCTGGTCTATCTGCCGGCGGGAGCTGTGGCGGCCGCCCTGTACGGCGGAGACGAAACCCTGGGCTTGCAGGTGCGATCCCTTCTGAACTTCTGCCAGGTCATTCCGGCCCGGGAAAGCAGCCTGAACCACGACGGGGACAAAGACCGTGATTGCGGAACGCGCCTGGACGACGCCTACCTCCAGTCCATTCCCGTGTCGGGCGCCGACCTGCTCATCACTCCGCGCCCCGGCCTCCACACCATCTGCCCGCAGGCGGTGGCCCCGGCCTGGCCGCTGATCCGTCAGCGGCTGGACGCAAGCGGAACCCCTTCCCCCATCGCCTTTATCGACTTGGCGCGACAGCAGTCCGAGGTCATGGTTCTGCTGGAGGAACGCGTCCACCGCGTGCTCCAACACGGCCAGTACATCATGGGCCCGGAAATCGTGGAACTCGAAACGCTGCTGGCCGCCTATGTGGGCGTCCGCCACGCGCTGACCACCGCCAGCGGGACGGACAGCCTGGAAATCGCGCTGCGCACCTTGGACCTCGGCCCCGGGGATGAAGTCATCACGGTGCCGTTCACCTGGATCAGCACGGCTGAGGTCATTGCCGCCGTGGGGGCCAGACCGGTTTTTGTGGACATCGAGCCGGCGGGCTTCAACCTGGACGTCGCCCAGCTCGAAGCCGCCATCAGCCCCAGAACCAAGGCGATCATGCCGGTCAGCCTTTTCGGCCAGATGCCCGACTACGCGGCCATCAACCGGATCGCGGCACGCCACGGCATCCCGGTGATTGAGGATGGGGCGCAAAGCTTTGGCGCGACCCAGAACGGCCGGCGCAGTTGCAGCGTGACCGGGATTGCCAGCACCAGCTTCTTCCCGGCCAAACCGCTGGGCTGCTACGGCGACGGGGGCGCGCTCTTCACCCAGGATGACGCGCTGGCGGCCAAGATGCGCGCCATCCGCACCCACGGCGGCGAAAAACGCCATCACCATCCCTATGTGGGCATGAACGGCCGCTTCGACACGCTCCAGGCCGCCGTCCTGCTCGCCAAATGGCCGGTCTGGGAAAATGAGGTGGCCGCCCGCAACCGCCTGGGCGCGCGGTACACGGAATTGCTCCGCGGCGTTTGTGGTGTGCCGGAAGTCATGCCCGGAAACACCCATGTCTACGCTCAATACACCATCCGCGCCGCCGACCGTGACGCCATCGCCGTCAAGCTGAAGGAAAAGGGCGTGCCGACCGCGGTCTACTACCCGAAGTGCCTGCACGAGCAGCCCGTGTTTGCCGGTCTGGGGTACGGCCCGGGTTCCTTCCCCGAGTCGGAAAAGGCGGCCCGGGAAGTGCTCAGCCTGCCCATGCATCCTTATCTGACTGATGAGACACAACTGTTTATTGCGCAAACCGTTCGCGAATCTGTCACGCCATGAACATTCTGGTTGACATCGGACATCCGGCGCAGGCCCATCTCTTCAAGCACTTCATCCGCCTGATGCAGGCGCGGGGGCATGAGGTGACGGTCTACGCGCGAGAAAAAGAAAACACCCTGCGCCTCCTGGAGGCGGAGGGGATTAAGCCATGGGGCTTTACCCGGGCCCGGGGCACGCTCGCCTGGAACATGATCGAGCTTCTGGTGCGGGACCTGGAGATCTGGCGGCTGGTGCGCCGCCGCCGCATTCAAGTGGCAATCGGCACCTCGATTTCCATCGCCCATACCACGCTCACCAGCGGCGTCCCCTCCTTCATCTTCAACGAGGACGACCTTGACGTCGTGCCGCTGATGGGGAAACTGGCCTACCCGTTCTGCACCGGCATCGTCGCCCCCCGGTGTGTGCGCATGGGGCGCTGGGCGCACAAGCACATCGCCTATGACGGCTACCAGAAACTGGCCTACCTTCACCCCAAGCGTTTCACCCCGGATCCCGCCGTGCCGGAACGGTTCGGGATCAATTCGCAGGCGCCCTATTTCCTGCTCCGGCTGACGGCGTTCAACGCCTATCACGACGACCGGCATCGCGGGCTGACCCACGCCCAGGTCCACGAACTGGTGGAACGGCTGTCGCCCCACGGACGCGTGCTGATCAATTCCGAAAAAGCCCTGCCGCCGGAATGGATGCCGTACCGCCTGGCCGTGCCGCCGGAGCATATCCATCATGTCATGGCCTTTGCGCGGCTGTTCATCGGCGACGGCCAGTCCATGATCACCGAAAGCGCGCTGCTCGGCACGCCGGCCATCCGCTGCAACACCTTTGTCGGCCAATGCTCCGTGCTGGACGAAATCGAGCAGAAATACCAGTTGGCGTTCGGGTACCTTCCCGGACAATTCCCCGAGCTTCTGCAAACCGTGGACAGTCTCCTGGCCAACCCGGATATGAAAGCCGAATGGCTCCGGCGGCGCGAGGCGCTGTTGCGGGACAAGATCGATGTCACGGCCTGGATGATGGATTTCATCGAGTCGCAGCTCCCGGATGGAACCCCCCGCTGATGTGTGGAATCGCCGGATATTTCCAGCCCAACGCCGCCCCCGCCGCCGTCGCCGCACGGCTGCGGCGGATGGCGGACGCCCAGTGCCACCGCGGCCCCGACCAGCATGGCTTCGCCCTCTTCACCGCCGCCGCCGCCCATGCCTCACCCGACGGGGATTTTCCCGCGGCGGAAACGCAGCCGGCCCTGGGCGGGTTCGCCCACCAGCGCCTGTCCATTCTCGACCTCTCCGACGCGGGCCGCCAGCCCATGGCCTCCGCCGACGGCTGCGACTGGCTCTGCTTCAACGGCGAAATCTACAATTTCCGCGAACTCCGGGTGGAATTGGAGGCCGCCGGCATCCGCTTTCATTCCACCTCCGACACCGAGGTGCTCCTCCACCTGCTCCGCCGCCGCGGCCGGGAGGCGCTTCCCGCCTGCAACGGCATGTGGGCCTTCGCCTGGTGGAACCAGCGGGAGCAGACCCTGTTCCTCTGCCGCGACCGCTTCGGCATCAAGCCTCTCTACTATTGGCAGGAGGGAAACCGCTTCGCCTTCGCCTCCGAAATCAAGGCGCTCCTTGCCCTCCCGGACGTTTCCTCCGAGCCTTATGAACCGGCCATCGCCGACTATCTGGTTCACGGGCGGGTGGACTGTTTTGACTTCACCTTTTTCAAGGGCATCCGCGCGCTTCCGCCCGGGCACTGCGCCGCCATCTCCTTTGCCGGCGGCACGCCCCGCATGACCATCACCCCCTGGTGGAATCTGGCCGAAGCCGTGGACGCCGTCGACACGGCCTCCCTGTCGTTCGGCGAGGCGGCGGAACGCCTGCGCGGGCTCCTGACTGACTCCATCCAGCTCCGGCTCCGCAGCGACGTCCCGGTCGGCACCTGTCTTTCCGGCGGCCTGGACAGTTCCGCCGTCGTCTGCCTGGCCGCGCCGCACCTCTCCGCCGCGAACCAGAACACCTTTTCCGCCTGCTACCGGGATTTCGCCAAAGACGAAAGCCGCTGGATCCGCATGGTGGTCGAGGCCACCGGCGTCCGCCCCCATACCGTGTACCCCGACGGCGCCGGTTTTCGGCAGGACGTGCGCCGGCTCCTGCATCACCAGGATCAGCCGTTCACCTCCACCAGCATCTACGCGCAGTGGAAGGTGTTTGAGCTTTCCCGCCGGACGGGCGTCATCGTCACCCTCGACGGTCAGGGCGCCGACGAGACCCTTGCCGGCTACGATTATTTCTTCCCCGTCTACTATGCCCAGCTCCTGAAGGCCGGCCGGCTGTTCGCCTGGGCCGGGGCCTGCCGGTCCCGCGCGGCTCGCCAGCACACGTCCGCCCTGCGCGAAGCCCTCGGCACGGCCGGCGGCTTCCTGAATCACCGCACCATGACCCGGATGGCCGGACTGGTTTCCGCCCAATACCGGACGGACTGGGTCGCGCCCCGGCTCCGCGCCGCCGCCCGCGGCCTGCGCTCCCCGCAACCGCTGCCGCGCGGGGAACAGCTCAACCAGAGACTGGCGGAAGTCTTCACCTCCAGTGGACTGCCCGCCTTGCTCCGCTACGCTGACCGCAACTCGATGGCGCACTCCGTGGAGTCGCGCATGCCGTTCATGGACTGGCGCCTGGTCACCTTCCTCCTCGCCCTCCCCGCCAGCTATAAGCTCCGGGACGGCGAGTCGAAAGCCGTCTTCCGCGAAGCCCTGCGCGGCGTCATCCCCGAACCCGTGCGCGCCCGGCAGGACAAGATCGGCTTTGAAACCCCCGAGGCGGATTGGTTCCGCACCGTGCTCCGGCCGGACATCGCGGAGTTCGCGGAATCCGCCAGCCTCGGAAACTCCCCCTGGTTCGACGCCCCGCGCCTCCGCGACCTCTGGCGCCGCCACGCCGCCGGCAGCCTCAACGCCTCCCGCCCGCTCTGGCGGGCCTGGTGCCTGCATCTGTGGCAGGCAGGGCTGCACCAAGCGCCCTGAGCCGTAACGGCAAGTCATCTTCCCCGTCAGGCGGGAGGGGGGCTGGCATTTTCGCCCGCGAAGCAACTATAGTACATAAACAATTAGGTTGAATCAACCTTTTGGAGTCTTCCATGCCCAACCAGCTTGCCAACTCGAAACGCCGGCAGAGCCTGGCGGAACACAAGGCGGTGCTGGCCGCTTTGGCGAAAATCGCCGAGACCGAGAACACCACGGTCATGGCGCTGCTGCGTCAGGCCGGACGGGATTTGGTGAAAAGCCGCGCGGGCGAACCGGTTCTGGCCAAAGCGTTGAGTTCCGTGGTCTGGGAATTTGCGCCCAAAATGCCGGCTCGTTTCAAAACCGCGGCGCAACTGGCGCGGTTCAAGCGGGAACAACGCGCGTTTGACCGGGTGATCCTGGATCTGCAGTTGGCCACCCCGGCAGCCATCCAGCAACGCAACTCCATGGTGACCGCGGGCCGCGGCGTTCACATCCTTGAACTGGATCAGTCTCTGGATGGGAGTGGATTCACGTCCCCAACGGGGACCCACATGTCCAGCCCAGGGGCAGGCGCCCCTGGGAGATCAAAAGCCAAAAGCCTTCGTCCCTGAAGGGGACGCACACGTTTGCTTTTGGCGGGAGGTTTCGGCAAGGGGCGTAGAGCTTATCTTTGTGGCACCCCTACAGGCATGCGCGTAAACTTAAGAACCATTATACATTAGAATTAAAATTGTTACGGGTATTTACTGCGGCGTCCTCGCCGCTTTGGAGTGCCGGCGGCTTGACGCCGCTTTTTCCCGCCGGTGGAACCGGCCTCCGGTCTGACTTCTCCGTTTTCCTGGGCGCGGGAAGTGAACCACGCGTGGGATGGCGGCTCCGCCGCCGGGGAAAGCGGTG
>CAITSE010000318.1 GCA_903894975.1 uncultured Lentisphaerota bacterium | reverse complement strand
GGGAAAGGGAGATTTTGGATTTTGGATTTTGGATTTTGGATTGCCTGAACCGGAGCCGGAGCCCGGACCGGAGAGCCCAGTTTCCAGTTTCGAGTTTCCAGTTTCACCCCCATCCCCCGTCAGCGCCCGGAGTAGATCCGGGATGCGTTCCGGCGGATGACTGAGGTCGGCGTCCATGCAGAGCAGCCATTGGCCGCGGGCGTGTTGGAAGCCGTGAACCACGGCGGAACTCAGGCCGCGCTCGGTTTCCCGGACCAGGAGGCGCACCGGCAGGCCGGCGTCGACGGCGGCCTTGGCGGCGGCGTCCGTGCCGTCGCGGCTGTTGTCGTCCACCACCACGATCTCATAGTCCAGGCCGGCGCCGCGCATGGCCGCCGCGATGCGCTGGAAGAGTTCCGGCAGGTTCTCCGCCTCGTGATACGTGGGAACCACAATCGAAACCGTGGGCGGGAGACCGGACTGGGTTGGGTTGGCGTCGGCAGGCATCCACACTCCCGAAAGTCACCGGAATAGAACGGGTAAAAAAGAAAAACAATGTAAAGCGCGGGTGGAGCTTTTCCATTAAAAAGCTGCCACAGCTTTTTATGGGGTTTGACGCCCGGATTCCGGCATGCTACAATTCTCCTTCCTTTGGGTGCCGACTCCCTGCTCCTGAAACCGACGGGGAAACCAACCCGCACCAAGCGCTCATCCATGACCCGGGGACTGTTATGAATCCGTTGTTTTCCATTCAGGACAAAGTGATTATTCTCACGGGCGGAAACGGGTTTTTGGGCTCTCAGTTTTACGCCTATCTGACCTCGTGCGGCGCGAAAGTGGTAATCTTCGACGTGCAGAAAGAGAATCCGGTGGACATCACTGACCCCGCCGATGTGAAACGGGCGGTGGCGGAAACCCTTCGCCAACACGGTCATATCGACGGCTTGATTAATGCGGCCGCGATGAACGCCGCGCCCGGAAGCAGCAAGGCCGCCGACTCCTGGAGCCCCTACGAAAAGTTCCCGCTGGAACTTTGGAAGAAAGAGATCGACGTCAACCTGACGGCCGTTCACATTCTGACCCAGGCCGTGGCGCCCGTCATGATGGAACAGAAACGCGGCTCCATCGTGTTCATCGCGTCCGATCTTGCCATGATCGCGCCGAACAACAGCATTTACGACGAGGGAAAATTCAAGGACATCGCCTATGTCGCCTCGAAATCCGGCCTGCTCGGCCTGATGCGCGCCTGGGCCGCGTACTTGGGGAAATACAACGTGCGGGTCAACGCCGCCGTTCCCGGCGGCATGTACAACGGCCAGCCCGAGGCGTTTGCGAAAAAGAACGGCGCCCTGAACATGCTGGGGCGGATGGCGCAAAAAGGGGAATACAACGGCATGATTCATTTCCTGCTTGCGGAGGCCTCGTCGTATATGACCGGAGCGTCGCTGGTGATCGATGGAGGGCGGACCGCATGGTGAAGAAATTCCTGATCTGCGGACTGGGCTCGATCGGGCAGCGGCATTACAAAAACCTGCGCTCGCTGGGACATGCCGTGGCGGTCTTCCGCATGGGCGGCGGCGCCAATACCCCGTTCATTGAAAAATTCCTGGCGGAGGAAACCGCGGCGGGAAGACCGGCGGTCGCGTATCATGATTTTGATGAAGCGATCGCCGCCTTTAATCCCGACGCCGTCTTCGTCACCAATCCCAACAGCAAACACCTGGACCTCGCCCTGCGCGCGGCCAGGATGGGGCGGAACCTGTTCATTGAAAAGCCGTTGTCCAACAACCTGGCGGGTGTTGAAGAATTGAAAGTCCTTGCGGAAAAGAAAAAGCTGAAGGTGATGATCGCCTACAACCTGCGCTGGCATCCGCTGCTGCAGAAGATGAAGGCCCTGGTCGACGGCGGGGAAATCGGGCAGCCCCTTTCCGCCCATGTTGAAATGGGGGAAAACATTGAAGACTGGCATCCCTGGGAGGATTATCTGAAAGCCTATGCCGCCTACAAAGACGGCGGGGGCGGCGCCGTCCTATGTTTCAGCCATGACATTGATTATCTGTACTGGTTTTTCGGCAAGCCGGAAAAAGTCCACACCATCGGCGGCAAGATCACGCCCCTCGGCGGGGACGCGGAAGACATGGTGAAATCCCTGCTGGCGTACAAGAACGGGCTGATCGTTTCGCTGCACCTGGACTACTGGCAGCGGCCGCCGAAGCGCTGGTTCGATGTCATCGGCACCAAGGGACGGGTCCTGTGGGATTATTGCGCAAAAACCCTGACCCTCACCCCGCGGGAGAAAAGCCAACCCCCGACCGTATTTCAGCTTCCCGACGGGTTTGACCGGAACGACATGTTCCTCGATGAAATTAAAGATTTCATTTCCGCCCTGAACGGGGAAAAGACAGTGGGCATCCCCCTCCAGGAAGGCATTGACGTCCTGGAAATGTCCCTGGCAATCAAAAAGGGGATCGGATTCTAAATAAAAATCCGCCGCGGATTTTTATTGCCGTCAAAGCCGGCCCGTCACTGAAAGGCTGCGCCCCGGCGGATGAATACGGGCTTGACGCCCCGGCAATTGTTTAGCCTGTCCGCACTTTAGTTTTTCGCTTTTGGATGACCGGTTCATCAGGCGGTGAATGGTCGGTAAGCCGTCGCTGCTCCCGATTCAGCTCTGCCCTCAGTTCCGCCTCGGACGGGAGTACCAGTTTATACTTGCTGGCAAAGAGCACAAAGCATTTGAGCTGGTAGTTGTAAAAGACCAAGTCAATATAAAAATCCTTGGACTCCGTGCTGAGGCGCTGCTGGCGGGCGACAAAGGCAAACCCCTTGCCCAGTTCCAGCAGGAAAGCCTGCAAGTTCGCGATGAGCGCGTCCTCCAGTTTCGACTCAAGCAGCTTACCGGTGTTTGGCAGGCCCAGGAATTCGAGCAGAACCGGATCATGCACGAAATCCCGCGGCGTGATGTTCAGGTCTGCGACCTTGGCTACCGCCTCTTTGCGCACCGGGCGGCGATCTTTGCTGGCCAGCAACCGCTCATAATACAACGTTCCGATTTGGCGTTCCAACGCCCTGGAGCTCCAGTTCTGCTCCACCGCTTCGGCCATATACCAGCCACGCGCGGCTTCATCCTCCACCCGCAACAGCAGGCGATAATGTGTCCAACTCAATTCTGGACGCAGTGCGTTCAGAATCGGAAACGTTCGGTAAAATCGGCACATGTTCCAGAGATTGCGTTCATCAAAGCCCTTGCCGAACTCCGCCGTCAGGCGTTCCGCCAGGCGTGGCAACAGCCGGGTTCCGTACTCGGCGCGCACCGCGCCGCCCTGTTCGAACTCGACAATGTGCCGTCCCACTTCCCAGCAGGTGCGAACCTGTACAATGTCCACAGCCCGCAGCGCCTGCTGCCGAGCCTCCTGAATAAGTACGCGTAACCGCCCCAGCAGCCCGTCCACGGGTGCTGCTGGTGTCGCCAAGTCAGCCCTTTTTGTCCTTCGCGTCCGCATCGGTCACCGCAGCCTTTCCCCCGAACCCCTGTCGATGTCGTCCCAAGTATAATGGGTGCTCAAAGAAATGTCGAAACATGCGTAGGAAAAATAAAAATCCGCCGCGGATTTTTACTTGAAGGAAAAGTGTTTGTGGCCGAGGTAGGAGATGACCACGCTGACGGCCATGATCAGCAGGGGCGCCACATAGGGGCTCATCCCCAGCAGTTCGACGCAGAGCGGCAGCGCGAGCAGTCCCAGCACCGCGGTTACCCCGTACACCCCGTAGAACCGGAAATATTCCCGCAGCACGTTCCCCTTGGTCCGGAACACGAACAGTTTGTGGGTCGCGTACGCCATGGTGATGGCCAGCACGTTGGCGACCACCGCAATCACCATGTAATGGACGCGGCCGTGAAGCAGGTAATACGGTCCGGCATAGATCCCGTAGCCGAACACCGTGTTCCACCCGCCCGCGATCAGGTAGCGGACTTTTTGCTCGGCCAGCAGCCCGGCGGCAAGGCGCACGAGCGGATGGCGTGAGTCGTTCGCGGTATTCACGGGTTCCTTTGTTTATCCAGGGTCAGAACAGCTCCGCCCAAGCGGGATCGCACCAGGAGAAAACGTGCATATTGCCATGGCTCAGACTCGCGTCGCCACCATACACCAGCACCGGCGGCGCGCTCCGGGCTCCGGCCATTTTCCGCCACCGGTCAAGTCCGGCGAAAGAATCGGAGGCAATCGTCTTCCCTGATTTCACCTCCACCGGCATGAGCAAGGCGCCCTGATCCGCCACCAGATCCACCTCGTGCCCGCTCTGATCGCGCCAAAAGAAAAGGTTGCTGGTCAGGCCGCGGTTGAAGCGGGATTTCATCGCTTCCGCCGCCACAAAGTTTTCAAACACCGCCCCCCGCAACGGATGTACGGCGAGATGGCCGGCTTCCTGAATCCCGAGCAGCCAGCAGAGCAGCCCGGTGTCAAAGAAATAAAGCTTGGGCGTTTTGACCAGCCGTTTGTTGAAATTCGCGTGGTGCGGACGCAGCAGAAAGACAATGTACCCGGCCTCCAGGATGGAAATCCACGCCTGGGCCGTTTTGGTGGAAATTCCGGTGTCATTGGCAAGCTGGGTGGCGTTGAGCAGTTGTCCGGCGCGCCCCGCACAGAGGCGCAGGAACCGCTGAAAATCGCTCAAGTCGCGCACATTCAACATATTGCGCACATCGCGCTCAAGGCAGGTCTGAACATAGGAGTTGAACCAGTCGTTCGGCGCCAGATCATGGTCATGCACGGGCGGGAAAAACCCCTTGAACAAAACCTCGTCCAATCCGGCGGATGGCGGCTTGGGATACAGTTCGCCCAGGGCAAAGGGGAGCAAGGTTTCCATGGCCACCCGGCCGGCGAGGGATTGGGAAATCCCGCTGTGCAGGCCGAACTGTTGGGAACCGGTGAGGATAAAACGCCCCGGCGTCCGTCCGGGTTCATCCAGGATGCCTTGGAGGTACGAAAGGATGTCCGGGGTGCGCTGGACCTCGTCAAAGATGGCGCCATCAGGGAACCGGGCCAGGAATCTGCGCGGGTCGGAAATCGCCATTTCCCTCTGATCGGGATCTTCCAAAGAAACATAAGAAAGGTCGGGGAAGGCCATACGCGCCAGGGTGGTTTTTCCGCTTTGGCGTGGCCCGGTGATGGCCAACGCCGGGAATCCTTTGGCCAGTTCTGCAAGTTTTTCCTGCAACTTCCGGCGGATCATGGCGTACCTTGTCTAAATCTTAGAGCATAAACCGCTACATGTTACATCATATCATGTAAAATATGGAATTCAATTCCATTATTGTCATTAGCGGGGCCGGCCCTTTATGGAAGCTCGCGTAGAACCGTCTGAGTGGAATGAAAATCCGCGGCGAATTTTTATTGCTGTCAAAGCCGTCGCTGCTCCCGATCCAGCTCTGTTCCACTGCTTCGTTCATATACCATCCACGCGCGGCCTCATCCTCCACCCGCAGCATGGAGACCTTTACAACAGCCGCAAAACCTCTTGATACAACCCGGCAGAGATGCGGAAGTGGTGGCGGGAAACCAGTTCGTCCAACGCCAGGCGATCAAGCTTGGCCAGGAAAATGACCGGGCACGCATCGGTCACCACCAGGTTCATGTGGCCAACTCCCGGCGCAGTTCCTCTGGCGTCAGGTTAAGCTCTAAACCCGCCGCCGGAAAACGCGCCAGAAAATCATGCTGGGCAAGTCCCGCCATCCATGCGCGTCAACTTAAGGAAAAACATTCAACATTGAACGTTGAACGTCGAAGGAAAACCCGGTCGGTTTGAGCTTAGATTTATCGCATGACTTCCAATTCGACGTTGGACGTTCAATGTTCGATGTTCGACGTTCGTTTTCTAGAAGATTATGGTTCTTAAG
>CAITSE010000317.1 GCA_903894975.1 uncultured Lentisphaerota bacterium | reverse complement strand
TTCGCTTCGGCGAGTTCGTACTGGGGTACTCCCTCGCGAAGCCGGAGAGGCAACCCAAGAAAATCACACGGCGAGGAGAAGCTCGCTTGAATCATTCAGCGGAAGGTAGAGGGGTTCGGGGAGAGGGGAGAATGCCCTCTCACCGACTCTTCGCGCGCCGGGTCTGGCTGATCGCGGCGGCCGGGAGTTGCATGGTGACGCAGTGGAGGGAGCCGTGTTGGAGGATCAGCGGCAGGCAATCCAGGGCGAGGATTTCATGGCCGGGGAAGGCGTTGCCGATGACGGCCAGGGCCGCGGCATCGGCGACGTCACGGTAGGTCGGCGCGAGCACGGCGCCGTTAAGCACAAGAAAATTGGCATAAGTGGCGGGGAGCCGGTTCCCGGCCGCGTCGAACTTCGCTTTGGGCCAGGGCAGCGGCAGGAGCCGGTACGGCCGGCCGGCGGCGGTGCGAAAGGCGCGCAACTCAGACTCCATCGCCTGGAGCGCCGCGTAATGCGAATCGGCGGAATCGGCGCAGGCGACATACACGATCGTGTCCTCCGGCGCCAGCCGCGCCAGCGTGTCGATGTGCGCGTCGGTGTCGTCACCCTCAAGATGCCCCTGCTCAAGCCACAGCAGCCGGTTCGCGCCGAACAGCGCGAGCAGTTTCCGCTCGATCTGCGTCCGGGTCAGGCCCGGATTCCGGTTCGCGTTCAACAGACAAGCGGCGGTGGTCAACAGCGTACCGCGGCCGTCGCTCTCGACGCTGCCGCCTTCCAAAACCAGGTGCGGACTCCGCAGCGGGGTGCGGCCGAACCCGCCGGCGGCGTGCAGGCGGCGCGTCACCTGATTGTCCAGGTCCGCGGCGAACTTGAGTCCCCAGCCATTGAACCCGAAGTCAAGCAGGAGCGGCCGTCCACGCGGGTTCAGAACCGTGAGCGGGCCGAAATCCCGGGCCCAGGTGTCATTGGTCTCGAGTTGGACGATGCGGACACGATCCAAATCCGCCCCGGCGGCGGCGAGCCTGGGGCGCACCGCGTCCGGATCCGGCGCGACGATGAGCGCCAGGGCGCGGCGGCTGACGGCGGCGGCGAGCGCGGCGAACACCGGCTCGACCTCGTCCAGGACCGGCGCCCAATCCGTGGCGGCATGCGGCCAGGCCAGCAGCACCGCGCCCTGCGGCTCCCACTCGGCCGGCAAACGGCGGCGGACGGCGGATTTTTTTTCCGTAAAACTCACCAGTTGAAATCCTCTACACCAAGGCGTCCTGAACATTTGAACAGAAGGCCGCAAAGCCCACGAAGTTAAACCTGAAGGAACATTCTTTTAACCCAGATTAGACAAAGGCATAATGTAGCCCGCGCCCCGGCGGAGATTCCCGTCCCCTTCGGTCATTATTCCGTTCTTCCGTTATTCCGTCACTTCCGGCGCAGGACCTGGGCGGAGCGGGCGGGGAGGTAGAGGGTGACATAGTGCCGATCCGCGTCGCCGTCCAGGCCAGCGCGGGAGAAATGCTCCTCCGCGGGCTTGAGCCGGCCAAAGCCGCCGAACGCCGCCGCATCGGAATCCAGCACCATTTCAAAGACGCCGGGCGCCAGGGGGATGGCATAGTCCTGGTAGGACTGTGCCGCCGCGAAGTTGAAGACGAAGAGGAGGCCGGCGCGTTCAAAAGCCAGGACCCGGTCCGCCTCATGGTGCTTGAGCAGATGCGTCGGGGCGGCGGGATTGACGAGGTGAAAACGCTGCGCGAGCCGAATCATGGCGGCATCGAAGTCACCAAGGAACCGGTAGCGCAGGAGCGGATCCTCGCGCAGGTGCCACTGGCGCCGGGCGTAATGGTAGGACCAGCCATTGCCCTCGCGCGGGAAATCGATCCACTCGGGATGACCGAACTCGTTGCCCATGAAATTCAGGTAGCCGCCGCCGCTGGTGGCCAGCGTCATGAGCCGCACCATCTTGTGCAGGGCGAGACCACGGTCCACCACCAGGCTCTGATGCAGCACGCTCATGCCGTCGTACATCTCGCGCTCGAGCAAGCGGAAGATCAGAGTCTTGTCGCCGACAATGGCCTGATCGTGGGACTCGACATAACCGACCGTCTTCTCGTCACTCCGACGGTTATTGAGTTCGTACCAGAGCCGGCCGAGCGGCCATTCTTCGTCCCGGCACTCCTTCAGCAGCTTGACCCAGTAGTCCGGCACACCCATGGCCAGGCGGTAATCGAAACCGAACCCACCGGCGGCCGGCGGCGCAGCCAGACCGGGCATGCCGCTGACATCCTCCGCGACGGTGAGCGCGTCGGGGCGCACCTCATGCACCACCCGGTTGGCCAGGGCCAGATAGGTCAGCGCATCCTCGTCCACGCCAGCGTCAAAATAATCGTGATACCCTGTGAAAACACGGGCAATGCCGTGGTCCAGGTAAAGCATACTGGTGACACCATCGAAGCGGAAGCCGTCGAAGTGGTATTCATCCAGCCAGAACCGGCAGTTGGAAAGCAGGAAATGCAGGACTTCGGCCTTGCCATAATCGAAACAGCGGGAATCCCAATGGCGATGTTCACCACGAGGACCCTCGTGGAAGAACTGGAACTGCGTGCCGTCGAAGCGGCTGAGTCCCTCCGCTTCGTTTTTGGCGACGTGGGAATGGACCAAGTCCATGATCACGGCCACCCCGGCCGCATGCGCCGCATCAACCAGTTCCTTCAGCTCCTCCGGCGTACCGAAGCGCGACGAGGCCGCGAAGAGATTTGCAACGTGATACCCGAACGAGCCGTAGTACGGATGTTCCTGCACCGCCATGAGCTGGATCGTATTGTAGCCGCCGGCGACAATGCGTGGCAGCACCTTTTCCCGGAACTCGCGCCAGGTGCCGACCCGGCCTTCTTCCTGCGCCATCCCGGCGTGGGCTTCGTAGATGAGCGGGGGCGCGGCGGGATCGCGGCGGAACTCCGGCACACGCCAGCGGTACGGCTCCGGCGGATCCCAGACTTGGGCGGAAAAAATCAGGGTTCCGGCATCCTGGACCATGCGCCGGCCCCAGGCCGGCAACCGCCGCCCCGCGCCGCCGGGCCAGTGCAGCGAAAGCTGATAATGCTGGCCGTGAACCAACGCCGTCGCCGGCAGGTTCAATTCCCAGACGCCGCGTGGCAGGCGCGAAGCCCGGTACTCCGGCCGCTCCTCCCAGCCGGTGGCATCGCCGACCAGCCAGAGCGCATCGGCATTGGGCGCCCATTCCCGGAAGACCCAGCCGCCGTCCGGCCGCCGGTGCAGCCCGAAATATTCATGCCCCGCGGCAAACTCCGCAAACGGCCGGACCGCAGACCAAAGCTTGAGCCGCCGCGCCGCGGCCACTTCCTGCCGCCGGCGCATCTGCCCGGCATACGGCCGCAGCAGCGGGTCGCACCGGACAAGATCAAGCTCGTCCGCCCGCGCCGGAGTTTTCGCCGGAATTGAAGCCGCCTGGTCCGTCATGCCAAAACTCTTCCCAATCTGGTCGTGACCGGGGAAGTCCGGTCCGTGATGCGCCGGAGCCCGGCACACCCGCGCCAAGTCCGCCTGCAAGTATAGAAAGCCAACGGCAGACTTGCAACCGCAACTGCGGAAACAAAAATCGACCGCCACCGGACTCTCTTTCGTTCTTCCGTCTTCCGTTACGGAAAGAAATAACCGTGCCCGTAACGGTTCCCATCCTCAGCGCGAATCGGAACCCTATCCCGCATAAACCTTAAAACCCAGGCTTCCCCGGCCCGTCAGAGGAGAGCGGCTGGCACCCTCCCGGAGTTTGGCAAGTTCCTTTCCGGGGAATATTGTGTGCAATAATGTTTTTGCACGCTTGGACCCCTTTCTCATGAGCCCCACCAAAGCCAACTCTGTCCGGCCGCCCCCGCCCCGCAACTCCGTGACCATCGCCACGGTGGCCAAGCGCCTGGGCTTGGCCGTCTGCACGGTTTCGAGCGTCCTCTGCGGCAAGGCCAAGCAGCGCCGCATCAACGATGAGACCTCGCGACGCATTTTGGAGGAGTGCAAACGGCTGAATTACATGCCGAATCAGCTCGCCCGCAGCCTGCGCGCCTCCCGCAGCATGATGATCGGAGTGGTGGTGGCCGACTTCCGAAACGATTGGGCCGCCCGGATTCTAGACGGTGTGCGCATGAGCGCCGACCGCCATAGCATGCTGCCGCTGGTGCTCAGCCATGAATGGGAACCGGAACGGGAACGGATCGGTTTCGAGTCGCTGATGCAGCTGCGCGCCGAGGCCATCATCACCATCCCGCTGCCGGAATGCGTTGACATCTATGCCATGGCCATGCAGCGCGGGGTGGCGCTGGTGCTCCTTGGCGACACTCTGTCGGAAATGCCAACTGTCGATTTTGTGTCATGGGCCCACGCCCCGGCCGTCAAGACGATCATGCGCCACTTGATCAGCCACGGCGCGCGGCGGATCGCCACGCTGGAGCACCGCCGTCAGACCCAGCTGACCCGGGCCTATTTCAAAACCTATCGCGAAGTTCTGGACCACGCGGGCCTGCCGTTCGGGCCGGACTGGCGCATGCTCGTCTCCTTTGAACATGAGGTGGAGGGCGCCCTGCGGCCGGTTTTTTCAGCCGGGCCGAAACGCCGTCCCGACGCCCTTTTCTGCACCAACGACGGCTTGGCCTTCGTCGCGGTCGCGGTCCTGCGCCGCATGGGGTTGCGTGTTCCGGAGGACGTGATGGTCACCGGCATGGGCGACTTGGGCAAGGGCGATGAAAACGGAGTCAGCCTGAGCACGGTGCGCGAACCCTGCGAAGAAATCGGCCGGATGGCCGTCGAAACGGCCATGGCGCGCGTGGCGGACCACACCCGCCCGCCCGCCCACATCCAGCTTCCCGGCACCGAGGTCAAATCCCGTCACACCACCCAGCGCGGCTGAGAGGACGTCCTGAATCCCGGATGGGAGCACGGTTTACGGTTCACCGGCGGCGGCGCGGAACACTTCGGCCAACCCCAGGGCGGCCGGCTTGGGGTTCCCGTCAAAATCGACGATGGCGGTGTTGGCTGTGCAGGGAAAGGCGTCATGCCCCATCCAGACCAGGAACCCGCCGCAGCGCGGGAAACGGCGTTTGCAGGCTGACGCCGCCACAACCAGCGCCCGGCACTGCCGGTCCTGGCTCCAGTCGACCAACTCTTCCAGACTGGCCGGCTCATGCCCCAGGGCCGCGACAAAGTCCGGCCATTGAATCCACCAGCCGAAACGGCGCCATAGCGGATTGTCGACAGAGGCCGGCATGACCGGAAGTCCGCCGGCATATCGGCGGATAAGATCCGCAGAACTTGCTCCGGCGCAACCTATTTCTCCACGGAAAAGCGAATCGTCTCCGTCCCAGTAGCCACGCCAGGCCGCGGCGTCGGGATCGCCGTCGCAACGCCAGGGACCGTGCACTTCCCAATGCAGACCGAGCCCGAATTCTTCGGCCCGGGCGTCAAAACGCGGCCCGGTCGGCGAGGTGGGCAGAAAACGACGGCCGGGATCAAGCTCCTCCACAATCCGCTTGAAGCCGGCCAGCAGCGGATGTTCGAGGCCGACGGGACGGCCGCCGCCCGTGGGATTGCCGTCAGGGTCTTTCTGCAGTTCATTCCCGCCGCACCACAGAAGCAGGCAGGCATGGTGGCGGAGCCGCTCCACGTAGGACCGGGCGACGGCCGCCAGTTCGGCCATGGCCGCCGGACTGTCGGGCGGCCAGTTCTCGACACCGCTGGAGGACAGGGGGAATTCCTGCCAGACCAGCAGGCCGTATTCGTCGCAAAGCTCGTAAAACCGCGGGCGCTCCGCTCCGGCGCCGCCCCAGACCCGCAGCAGGTTGCAGCCAAGCTCGCGGTAGAGGGAAAGCCGGCGGCGGTACTCCTCGTCACCAACATCGGCGGCATTGGCGCGGATCGGCGTCCAGTTGACTCCCTGCAGGAACAGGGGAATGCCGTTGACCACGCACAGCCACGGGTCCGCCGCCGGAGGCGCGGCCTGGCATGCCCGCCAGAGCGCCTGGCGGAAGCCGACCCGGTACCGGCGCTCGTCCAAAACCTGGCCCCCGGCATCCAGCAGCGTCGCCTCCGCCTCGTACAGCTCGGCGTTGCCGAGACCGTTGGGCTGCCAGGGTTCCACCGGCAATCCCGCCCATTCCAGACGGCAATCCGGGCCGGCCGGCCGGCGTTCCTCGCGGATCACCCGGTCGCCGCGGCGAAGCACGAGGCGGAACTGGCCGGCGCCCACCGTCCCGACTTGCCAGTTCAAGGAGCCGGTCGCCGACGCCGGATCAAACCCGGCGGTCGCCCGGCAATGATCCAGAGCCGGACCGGAACCGGTTTCCAGCCGGACTGGGCCGGCGAAACCAATCTGGACCAGGCGCGGGATCCAGTCCCAAGAGTAGTTGTAGCGAGGCTTCCAGTCGCACATTTTGGAGGTGTGCCCGAACTGCCCCATCCAGCGGGGGGGACAGTCGAAGATGACCTGCAGCAGGTTCCCCTCCGCCTGCAGATGGGGAGCAAGGTCGAACGTGTGGGGGACAAAGGCATTGCGGAACGTCCCCGCGAGACGGCCGTTCACGCGCACCCAGCCGGCGTGGTCGAGTCCGCCGCAGTGCAGACGAACCGGCTCCCCTGCGGGCGGCAGCCAGGAGTCAGGAAGCTGCACCTCATAGATCCAGTGGCGGTTTTCCACCCACTCGCACAACCTGGCATTCAGGCCGGTTTCCCAATCCGGCAACAGTCCCGCGGCGCGAAGAGCCGCCTGAACGGACCCGGGCACACTGGCCGGAACCGGCCCGGTCTCCGTGTCGGGAAGCAGGCCCAGCTCCATCGTCCGGGGAAGCTGCCAGAGAAACGGGGCGATGCCGGACAGCCGCCACTTCAGACGGGAAAGATCATAAGAGGTTCGCATCAGATTTTTCCGGGGAGAGTCAGGGCCGGCGGGCGCGCCGGCGCTGGAAATCACGGTTTCGCGATTGGATCGGAGGAGGCGTCCCCCAGGTTGTGATGGTCGCGGACGGTGCCGTCATCGGCGTCGTTGCGGCGGATGGAACGCAGGGTCTTAAACAAGTCGATCAGGTCATACACGGTGCCGATGGTCAGCCAGATCGTGGTGATCACGGCAACCACGATGGGAATCCAAATGCCCGAGATCATGGTGAACTTGAACCACCAGCTGTCTGAAAGCCGTCCCACAAAGACCCACCAGAGAATGATGGAGATGGAGCAGCACTTCCACATCATCGAATAGAAGAAGGTGGTGCAGGCAATGACCCGGTCCCCCTTGGTGTAATGTTCATCAATGCCGATCAACGCCCCCCAGCGGAACCCCTTCCGGAGCGGTTCGCGGATGTCGTCCTCGGATGAAATGGCGTACTTGCCCCGGTGCAGCATCCGGTCCATGTCAAAGTCCTCCTTGCAGGTCAGGAGCGAGACCAGCACATACACCAGAAACGCACAGATGGCCGTGCCAGTGGAGAACTGCTGACCATTGAGGGGACACTTGTCCGGATGCGCCGTCAGATAGTGCGTCACGGATCCGTTGCCGGCCCATTGAGCGGCCTGGAGGAAGAGCGGCTGCACGTTTTCCCAGAACGGCTGGATCACATTGAACAGCAGCGCCAGAGACGTGCCGGTGATCATGGCCGCCCAGGCGCCAGCAGTCGTCCCCTTCTTCCAGTACAATCCGCCCCACACCACCGCACCCACGCCGCCGAGATAAATCGCCCCGATCAGCGTCAACACCAGGGTCAGGTAGTCGGCGGGCTTGTAAAAAAAGCTGAACACGCAGACAAAGAGGCCCACGCCCACCGCGGCCAATTGGAGCGCAATCAGATGCGTCCTGGGAGCCATCGTCTTTTTCTTCAACGGCAGAACGACGTCCTGCAGAAAGGTTGATCCAAATCCATGCAGCGCCATTCCTTGTGACGACAGAAGGCCGAACAGCGCGATGGCGCAGAACGCACCCTTGATCCCGGGCGCCAGCAACATGGACAGCGCCATCGGCATGGTCATCTGCGTCTGCAACTGGGAACTACCGATATTCGTCAGCGCCGCCGTGACCAGCTCCCGTTTCGCGGCGAAATCCGGATGGTGCAAAAGCGTAAACGCGCCGACGGAGACCATCGCCACCATGGCCGATCCCCCGAAACCGCGCCAGAACGAAATGATTCCAGCCATCTTGCCTTCGTGCGCCGTTTTCGCCGCCGCGCTGAACCCCTGTTGCGAGGCGCCGCCGCGGAAGATGTAAATGTTGAAAATGAGCGCCAGCGCCACATACCAGCCGTCAAAGTCCGACGCCCGGCAATGTCAAAAGGATTGATGTACGAACCGCCGGGCGGCCCCGACAGCAGCGCCGTCTTCATCTGGCTGGCCGAGACCGTGAAGACGATGAAAAACGCAATGACCAAATAAAACACGCTCGAAATCAGTCCCTCAATGCAGTCCGTGACCATGACACTGATCTGGCCGCCGGTCAACGCAAAGAACAGCGAAATCGCCATGAGAACAATCATGATCACGGCAAAACAGGGAATGGCCATCCCCCCCACCTGCAGGGTCTCGGGAAGCCCGCAGAAATAGACGAAAAAGCGCGCGCCGACCGCCGGCACCAACCCGAACCCGATCAGGCCAGAAACCAAGCTGATTAGGCTCGAAAAAACGCGCATTCCCTTGCTGTAGCGAACCTCAAAGAATTGGTGGAAAGTCAGGCAACGGGTCTCGCGGAAACGGAACGTCACCAGACCGAACAAGGTGAACATGAAGAGGATGATGCCCGTGAAATTCTGCCACATGCCGATGGAAAACCCCGTGCGCGAAAACATCTCCATGGTTAGAACCAGCCCGATCACGGCCGTACCCATCGAACTCAGGGACGTGCAGATCAGATACCGGCCGGCGCAACGGCTCGCGGCCAGAAAGTCGGCCACGCTCTTCATATAGGGGCGCATCGCAAACGCGATCGCCACGACCGTGACCAGCGGCACGCAGATCACCACAATATCCAAAGGGGCCAGAGTCATAGCGTGGACAATTCCTGCGGGGACTGCTTGACGAACGTCCGGAAGTGCAATACCGTACCATTGCACGATCGTTTTAGCAAGCACCACCGGCGCCTGTCACCAACACGTGGATTCCATATGAAAAAGCGAGTGATACTTGTCTTGTTGGTATGCGTCATCGTTCTTCCCTCTTTCGCAGAAGAAACCGATTGGAAGAAACTCCAGGAGGAATCTGTTTCACTGCGGAAGCAGGGACAATATGATAATGCCATTGCGGTGGCCAATAAGGCGTTGGAAATCGCTGAAAAACAGCCGGGGCCGAATCAACTTGCGGTGGCCTCAATCCTCAACAGTCTCGCAGACATGTACCGTACTCAACGCCAATACGCGCAGGCTGAACCGCTCTACCAACGTTCTCTGGCTATCAGGGAAAAGGCTTTAGGACCGGATCATCCCTTCACTGCGCAAAGCCTCAGTGGTCTGGCAACGGTGTACTTCAATCAAAAACAATATGCGAAAGCTGAACCTCTCTACAAACGTGCACTTGAGATCAAGGAAAAGTCATTCGGTCCGGATCACACCGATGTGGCCACCGCCCTCACCGCCCTGGCTGGGCTGTACATCAGTCAAGAACAGTATGCGCAGGCGGAGCCTCTCTTCAAGCGCGCACTGGCCATTTTCGAGAAGGCGAGAGGTCCGAATCATCCCGAGGTAGCAAAAAGTCTTCAGCACATCGCCCGCCTTTATCGTAAAACCGGCCGCGAAAAAGAGGCGGAGGAACTGGAAAAACGTGCAGCCGCCATCGACGCATTAAAGAAGTGACACCGTAGCACAGGATGGGCTCCAGACATTACGTCGAAGCTCTTTTCCCCCCACTTGCAGGACGGCGGAGCGGGCGTTATACTGAAGCAGTGCACGATCGTTTTTGCACCCAGCCTGAAGACTTCGCCACGCAGGGCTGAGACAGGCAACCCGTGGCAAAAGACGCCGGCATGACCCTCCCCTCCCCCCAACCCGGACGCCGGCAGTTCACCCTGATTGAACTGCTGGTGGTGATCACCATCATCGCCATCCTGGCGTCCCTGTTGCTCCCCGCCCTGCGCAAGGCCACCGACTCGGCGCGGGCCGTTACCTGCATGAACAACCTCATGCGACTCGGCCAGACCACCATGCTCTATGCCGATGACTCGAACGGTTTTTTCCCCTACGGACTTCAGGCCGACCCGGCCACGGTCAAGGGCAATGCCGCCGCCGGCCTGATCAAGGGTGACTCTCCGTTTTACTTCTACTCCGCGTTTTACAACATCCCTGGGACCCTGTTCCAATGTCCCATGGACCGGAAGGATTCCCTGCTGGGATATTACTGGGGCGAAAATGCCAACTACGCGCCGAACGAGCCGCTGCACAACGCCTTCTGGTCCTCCATCCGCTACCCCAACCATCCGTCGACCACGAAAGTCGTCCTCAGCTACAGCATCAACCAGTTCATCTTCAACCGCACGGCGACGCTCAAGGGAACGGGATTGAGCAACATCATGGTTGCCAACCCCGGCAACTGGGGAATGATGACCGAGGCGGCCCGGGTCTGCGTGAACAACGGCTGGTTCAACCTCGACACCGAGGTCCGCAACCCCAATGCCGGCAACCCCGCCAGCAGCGCCGGCTTCTTTATCGACTGGTCACATCGGAAATCCCTCCATTTCCTCTACGGTGACGGACATGTGGCGGCGGTGGTGCAACGGACGGCCGACGCGACGGTCATCTGGAACCCCGACAGCCAGTCCCCGCCATAACCCCGGCCTATCCCGCAGTAGCCCCCCGGAGGCCTGGAACGCTCGTGTCCGCTACGGCCGGATCCGCACCGTCAGAAGGCCATGCTTGTGGAGGGTAAACGCCGCCGCCGCCATGGTGGACTCCTCGCCCTCCGGCTCCTCAATCAGGTTGGTGCGTAGGACTTGCATGGGCCGGTCAAAGAACAGCGTGGCGGTAGTCCCCGTTCCTGAAGCCTCCTGCATGCGCACAATCCAGCCGGAGCCGTCCTGGGCCGGTTTCCACGCGGTCACCACCACGTCCCCTTCGACCCGGAACGGGAGTTCGAGCGGCTCGGGCCGGTTGTAGGCATACCCCGCCCGCACCGTTTCGTGGTGCGACAGCGCCTGCGTGAACGGCCACAGGCTGTATTCGAACCGGTGGCGCCCCGTGTCGCGCTGGCCGTCAATGTCCCAGAACTCGTAGTGGAACGGTTCCACGGCGCAGAAATTCCACTCGGGCGACCGCAGCAGCGAGATGTCCAGCATCCCGGGAATCCAGCGGTAGCACGGCAGGCCGCGGTTCAACAGGACCACGCCGGAGTTCGCGTCAACATCCCGCCGTACCCAGTGCAGGGCAGGGAATTCCATGGTGTTGGCGGTCCACTGACTAAAATTCATTTTGGTTTCATCGAAGGTCCGGACGATGGAACCATAGGGCACTTCCCACAGGGCGGACGGTTCGCGCGAGGCCACGGGGAAAAGGACGCGCAACCGGCGGCTGCCCGTGTCCCAGTCCACGT
Source organism: uncultured Lentisphaerota bacterium (assembly GCA_903894975.1). Classification (GTDB taxonomy): domain Bacteria; phylum Verrucomicrobiota; class Lentisphaeria; order Oligosphaerales; family CAITYL01; genus CAITSE01. Next base: position 1,781 of record CAITSE010000317.1, on the reverse strand, counting down.
CCGTGGTGAAATCGATCCGCTTGCCATCGTCCGAGAGCGCCGCGGTCACGGTCCACGCCAACGTTTTCACCTTGGGATCCCCGCCGGTATAGACGCCATGCCAGCGCACCGCGGCAAGTCCAACCTCGACGCCGGTATGGAAATCGCCGAGGGGGATGACGGATAGGGCGCTGCTGACCGGCATGAAATGGGCGATGCGCTGGCCCCAGGCGTCGCCAAAGTCCGTATCAAGGACCAATTCGCCGATCCGGAGCGGCCGGCGGATGCGGTTTTGGGGCGGCATCGGACCGCAAAGATCGCGGCCATCGACCGTAAGCGCAAGGATTCCGCACCGGTCCACATGGAGATCGAAAACGCCCAGCCGGAGATGAGCTTCGGGTTCCGCGAGGGGCGTGAATGCCGGCGCAGCGGCGGGCGGCGGAGCGGGCACAAATTCCCGGCCGGCGCGTTCGGCCGCGTCCAGCATGTCCAAAAGTTCCGCATACGCGCTGTCCACATGCGTGCCGGTAATCGCATCGTGGAATTGGCAGAAGCACACCTTGCGCCAGGCCTCGTCCAAGGCGGGCGGCGGCGCTGCCGGCGCGCCACGGCGCCACTGTTCCGTGGCCAGGCGCGCTTCCGCCGCAACGAGCAGGTAGGCCGCGGCGCGGGTGCGCTGTTTCATCCGGATCCGGGTGACGTAACATCCTGGCATGGCTGGGTTCAGGTCATGAGGATTGCCGGGCGTGCGGGCGGCCAGTCCCTGCGCCAGCACGGGCTGCAAACGCTGGTAGAGCTCATGCAAGGTGGCGAACCGCGCCCGGGCGCGGCCCTGAAATTCCCGATTGAACTCTTCCATCTGCGTGATGAGGCCCGGGCCGGGCAGAAGTTCCTCGGTCCACACGTTGCCATGCACCCAGTCGCTGGCATGCGCCGCGCCGCGGCGGAGCATGTCGCGCACTCCTTCGGCGGGAAATTCCGGCGCCAACGCCATCCCCGTGTCACCGCAGACCTCACACCCCCGGCCGCGGCAGGATGGACATGGCGGATGTTTCTCATACCCGCCCGTGGTGATCACGCCGGGCATGAGATCATTCACCGGGATCATGGTCCCGTCAATCCCTTCCCAGACAGGCCCTTCGACCCGGCGGTAGGTCAGGGCAAAAGCCGCCTCCGCGCCCACGCCTTTGAGGATTTGGGGATGATTGGGGCCGTTGCCGAACGCGTCGCAGACCCAGGCAATCTTGAGCCCAGGGTGATCGCGGCCCACCAAGTCGTGGTAGAACGGCATGGCCAGGAGAAAGTTCCGCACCAGGCCCTCGGCCGCAGGCAGATTCGAGTCAGGAATCACCTCGCCGGCCAGGACCATCTCAAAAACGCCCTGGCGCGCCGCCGCCTGAATCTCGGCGCGCCTCTCCGGACGGCGCTCCAGATACTTGCGCCAGATCACGGTCTGTCCTTCCGTGTAGGTGTACCCCCGGGACGCCAGCCCCAGCCAGGCGTCGATGCAGAGAGCCTCGACCTCGGCATAGCTGCGCACCACCGTGCCGTTGTACTCGGCCGGCCGATCGAAACACCGGCGCCAAGTGGGGTCGAAATGGTTATGCTGGTTGACCAGGATGTCGCGGGCCATGGTTAATTCCTAGTGGGGGTCAATACCCCGACCCTCTGGGTCGCTTACCGTTTTCGGTTGGGTTTGTGTTATGGCCGACTGTCGTCTGCGGTTCCGTGACGGAGACGATCGCGAATGCTGGTTGAACAAGGCCTTCAGCCTTGACTGGTTTTGTTGCCTTAACCTGGGG
>CAITSE010000316.1 GCA_903894975.1 uncultured Lentisphaerota bacterium | reverse complement strand
GGAAAGTCCGCTTACTGACGTGCGCGGTTCTGATGGAAAAATGTGGGATTCCCTTAACCCCGAACCCTGAACCCTGTTTTATTCCCATGAACTGTCGTTTTCCAGATCGCGCCCCTTGGGTTTCGCCTCCAGGATCTGGGCTTCGGCCGCGCACAGGGCCGCAAACATCGAGTCGACTCCGGCGCCGGCCCGCAGATCGTCGAGCAGCACCGTCCGGGAACAGACTAGGCAGATCCGGGCCAGGACGTGGAGGTGGATGCGGTCGTCATTGCAGCAGACCAGAAAAAAGACATCGGTCTCCCCTCCGTCGGGGGCGCCGAAAGGCAGCGGGTGCGGCGTCCGCGCCAGCATCAGGAAAGAGCGTTCGAAGAGCCACGGGTCGTGATGCCGCGGATGCAGCAGCGCGAACCCGCCCGGCAGGCCGGTAGAGCAGAGATCCTCCCGGGCCAGCAGGCTTTGGCGCAGGTCCGCCGGATCATTGACCAGGCCGGTGGCTTCCGCCCGCGCCGCCAAGTCCCGGATCACGCCGGCCTTGGTCCGGGACGCCAAGGCCGGAATGACGAATTCCGGGGCCAGTAGCGAAGCCAGGGCGGGATCTGCGTCCGGCGCGACGCGGGAGATCTGGTCGGCGGCATGCCGGTGGTATCCGGCCAGGCGTGGCGCGGACATGCCCATAATCCGCTGGGAGGCCCATTCGTCCAGCAACTGTTTCCGGAACACGATACGCCCGCCCGGACGTTCGCACGGAATTTCGCCGTGCCGGACCCGGGTCTCCAGATTCGCGGCCGAAACATGCAGGTACCGCGCGGCTTCCGCCAGAGTAAATGTACGATGGGACATGAGATGCCTTTGCAATCCCGAATACTATTGCCTGTGGGAAGCCTTCCCGCAACCCTTCTAAAAACCTTGCCCGGGTTTACCATATGCCGGGATGTGGCTATATTGCGGCAATCGCGTTCTTTCCGGATCCCATTATGAATCTGCGCGCACTCACAACTTGGATGACTTGGTTTCAGCCGGCCCTCCAGTCGCGCAGCAAGACCATGGTCAAAATCCGGCTGCAACTCCCGCCCTCGCTTCAGGAGCAGGCGGCCATGGAACTGGCCGAAGGCGGGCAGATGGTCTTCCCGTTGGAAAAAAAAGGGGACCTGCCCAATCTGATCCAATTCCTGGCCGGTTCCCGGCGCAGCGGCCGGCTTGAACTGAAATTCTATGTCGGCGAAGACGCCGTCGGCAACATCTATTTCCAAAACGGCGACATCCCCTACGCCGCCTTTGCCGGGTATCACGGAACAGAAGCACTGGCGCGGATGACCAACCGCGGCCGGGCGGACACCCGCTTTTTCAATGGCGAGATGACGTCGAACTCGAACATTACGGAACACGACGCCGCCAAACTCTTGGTCGACATGGTGATCATGGCCGATGAGCTCGTGGCCGCCGGGCGCGACATCTGCCCGGACGAAATTTCCCTGCTTCCCGACGAACCGCCCATTCCCATGGACGAGCCTGCCATGCGCACGGTCATGATGCGCCCATCCGGGGACGGCGGCGCCCCGCCCGCCCCCGATGGCATGCCCACGGCTCCCGCCGGCATGCAAACCCAGGTGCGGAAGCCGGCCCCCGCGCCCGCCGCGCCCCCCGCCTCACCCGCCGCGGCCGCATCCGTTAAACCCCGCGCCCCCCGCGAACCTTGGGCCATTCCCCGCACCACGGAAATCCTTTTCGCCATATTCATGTTGGTCCTCTTCCTTTCGGCCAGTTGGTGGCTCGGCCTGGCGCCGGATTCCTGGTACCGCACCCTCAGCCCCCAGATGTTCGCCCAGGAAAATGAAACAGCCTCCGTGCTGCAGCGGCTCCGCTTCGCCATCCGTCTCCGCATCAGTGAACTCAAACAGCGCTTTGCCATCGCCCCGACCTTCTCCCGCAGTCTGCAAAAGGCGGAAAAACTGTACCTGAATTCCGTCCAGCGCATCAACGCCGGCGACTACAGCGGGGCCATGCTCATGCTGCGTGAAACCCGCAGCGCCGTGGACGAGATCACTCTGAAAAAACAGGAACAGGAACAGGCCGTGGCGACCATGAAGGGATTCTCCTCCCTGCTCGCCGACATCACCGCCAGCGACGCTCCCAAGCGGGTTCCCCGCCGATGGGAGGCCCTGCAGAAATTGATCACGGACTTCGAGACCGCCTTCCGGGAAGAACGCTTCTCCGGCGCCGAGGAAAATTGCCAGAAAGCGGCCGCCCAAATCCGCGAGATCACGGCCGAAGCCGCCGAGCAACCTGCCGCCGCCGCCGCCCGGCAACGCTATGAAACGGACAGCATCGCCGCAGATCCGGGGCTCCTGGCTGAATTCGGCGGCCCCGCGTTCGCCGAACTGCGCCGGCTCCAGCAGGCAGCGGATGCGGCGGATACGGCAGAATCGTTCCGGGAGGCGACTCCCCTCTGGATCCGGGCGCGGGAACTGCTGCCCAAAATCCACGCCTCGGCTTTGGAAACCCGCAACCTCAAACAATTCGCGGGGATTTACAACAATGGCATCCAGCAGTTGACCCAGAAAAACTGGTCCGCGGCGGAAACGGCTTTCCGGGAAGCCCTGGCCGTGCCGGGGTTCCCCAATCATGCCGGCGCCCGTACCGGCCTCCGGGATGCCCAGGTGGGCGGCTTGCTCGAAGGCGCAGATCAGGCGCGGAGGGCGGACGATTGGTCGACGGTCCAAGCCAAATGCACCGCCGCATTGGAACTCCAGCCGGACAATGCCACCGTGCGCGTCCTGCTGGCCGAAGCCGCCGAAAACCTTATTCCGCGACTGATCGTCATGGCCGCGGTCGACAAGCTCCCCGTACCGGCCGCGGTCGTCGGCGTCAACGACCGCACCGAAACCGTCAACCTGCCCGTCCAATACCAGTTGGAGATGGGAAAGACCTACCGGATCTCGGTGGATCTGCCTGTGTGGAACAACACGGCCATCGAACCCTACACCCTGGAATACAAGGTGGAGAAACCGGGCCGGCAAAAATTGACCGCCGTGCTCAAGCCATTGCCCATGCCCATGGCCGGACGCCCCTGGATTCTGCCCGGCACCGGCATCATGTTCTCAGCCGTGCCGGCGGGCCGCTTTCAGATGGGTTCGCGCAAAGGGCAGGACGACGAACTGCCCATCCATGAAGTGGTCTTCACCCGCCCCTTCTGGGTGGGACGCACGGAAGTGACGAACGGGCAATACCGCATGTTCATCCGGGAAAGCGGATACACCGGCCAGGGAGATGCATCCTCCTTCTATCTCCGCCATTTCAAGGGCACCTCCTCGTCAGACATGCCTGCCGGGGACGAATACCCGGTCTGCTATGTCAACTGGCGCAATGCCAATGCGTTCTGCCACTGGTTGACGATGAGTGAAGCCAAGGCCGGCCGGCTGCCCGCCGGCTTCACCTACCGCCTGCCCACGGAGGCCGAATGGGAATACGCCTGCCGTGCCGGAAGTGAGGAGAACTTCGCCGGCCCCCTGGACCAAATGGCCTGGTACAGCCTGACCGGCCGCCGCGGCAACCAACCCGTCGCCACCAAACAAGCCAGCCTCTGGGGCCTCCACGACATGCACGGCAATGTCTGGGAATGGTGTGAAGACAATTACACGCCAACTTATCCCGCCGCAGTCCAAGTCAACCCACGGCCCGTTACCGAGGGCATCTTCAAGGTCATGCGTGGCGGCAGTTGGAACAGCACCGCCGATCTCTGCCGCTCCGCCAACCGCAGCAGCATCGCCCCCTCCGACTCCAACCCCGACCTCGGCTTCCGGGTGGTCCTGGGACCCGATTTCGGGGACGCCCCCGCCGCGGCGGGGCGACCGGCCACGCCGTGACCGCTCCGGCGGCTAATCTCTACGACTGGGTCCGCGACGGACATGCGGCTTTCGACCTGATGCAGACGGCGGTCCGGAACGCCCGGTTCTCGGTTCGCCTCGAAATGTATATCTGCGCCGAAGGCGAACCCGCGCAGTCGCTCCGGGATGCCCTGGCGGACGCCGCCCGCCGCGGCGTTCACATCCAAGTCCTCATTGACGCCTGGGGCTCCCTGCTCCTGCCCGACGCCTTTTGGGCGCCCCTGCGCGAAGCCGGCGGCGAGGTGCGCCTGTTTCACCCCCTGGCCGGCGGCCGCATTTCCCAGCGCAACCACCGCAAGCTTCTGGTCTGCGACGATACCGAAGCCCTGACCGGCGGCTTCAACCTCATGCCGGAAGCCGACGGCGACGGACTCACCCGCGGTTGGTGCGACCTCGGCCTCCGCGTTCGCGGCCCGCTCGCCGCGGCCATGGGCAACTCCTTCGACTCCATGTGGAACCTGGCAAAGGCGGCGCCCCCCCCCCGGTTTTCCCTCCTGCCACACCGCGCCGGCAAGCTTTCCCTGCACGCGCCGGCACTAATTCTGGCCAGTGGCCCCGGCGCCCCGGTCAACCCCATCCGCAGTGCCCTGCTCCGCGATTTCCGCCGGGCGGAGCGACTGGATATCGCCACCGCCTATTTCCTCCCCACTTGGCGCCTGCGCCGGGCCCTGATCAAGGCCGCACGCGCCGGATGCCGGATCCGTCTCCTGCTGGCCGGACGTTCCGATGTGCCCATGGCCCGCTTCGCCGGCCGGAGACTCTATGCGCGCTTTCTCCGTGCCGGCCTCGAAATTTATGAATACCAGCCACAGATCCTGCATGCCAAGCTGGTCAGGGCCGATCAGGTCATCTATGTAGGTTCGGCCAATCTGGATTCGCGCAGCCTGCACCGCAACTACGAACTGCTGCTGCGGATCCACTCCCCGGAACTCGCCGGCGAAGCGGAGACAATCTTCGAAAACCTGCTCCGGCATTCCCGGCGCATCGACCCGGCCGCCTGGCCCCGCGAACGCAGTCTCTGGGAAAAACTCAAGGAACATCTGGCCTACCTGACGCTCGCCCGTCTCGATCCCTGGCTGGCCAGATTCAATTTCCGCATCGGCCGGTGACCGCGTCCTGACAGGATGATGTGCGGAGATTATCTGATGGACTCCAGCACGTCACGGGCTGCCAACGGGAGTGAGCGTCACCACCGTCCGTCCGGTCAGCGCCAGATCCACTTGCGCCCAGTTCTGCCCCCGGGCCGGGAACTCTTTCAGACTGACGGGAACGACCGCGCCGCCGGTTTGCGCCACCGCCGTATAGCCGCCCGCCCGGGGAAGCGGCACGGCGAGCCGGACCGAAATCGCATCCGGAGCCGGCCGCGTAGTGGCCGCCGCAGAGAAACGGACATACGCCAGGGAGGCGGCGCCGGTGAAAATGCGAAAGGAGATTTCGCACTCGCGCTTTTCCCGGTTCTTCAGCTTGTCCAAATAGGGAAACGTGAATTCTCCAGCCGCCAATTTGTCGGCCAGAATTACATTTTCACCGTCGGCAAACTTCAGCGTCAGCGACCAGTTCCCGGCGCAGTCGGGAACCTTCACGGCAAGCGTGGGAAAAACCTGCGGATCCAGCACGATTTTCCGGAAGAATCCCGCATATCCTTTTTCCCCCGGCGTGAGCGTGACCTTGTCGGCGGCGTACTGCGGCTTGCCAGTGAAACAGACCCAACCTCCATTGTTCTTGCCGGCGAAATCGTGGCTGGGATCCTCCGGCGGGGTCATCGTCTCGACGTCCGCCGGATTGACTACCAACGTCACGGCGCCATCGTCATGGGTCGCGGCGGCGACATAGACGCCTTCGACCGGCCGGCCGTCGGCGCGGAACAAACCGGCGTCCAGTCGGCGGCCGCCACGGCGGGCGAGCGCAAGATAGTCGGAGAACACCGCATAGGCGGGCCGGGGCTGGGCGTTCTTGTCCAACAGGCCAAAGGGATCGCCATCGCCGCCGGCATTAAAAATGGTGAGCTTGGCCAGGCCGCAGGCAAGCAGCCGCCCCATCGCCTGGTTGAGATTGGCGGCCTGGGAAGCAAGGGTGCTGCCGGGTTCCCCGCCTTCGGCCTTCAGACTGTAACCGGATTCGTTGCAATAGATTTCGATGTCGGAACCCAGGTTCATCAAATGTCCTTCGAACAGACCGTAGGGCAGGTCCCATGCGCCGTTGCGGGCGTAGGGATGGAACCCGAACAGGTCGGCCTGCCGGGTGCAGCCGGCCCGCACCATCTCGGCGGCGTCCTGATCCACATATCCGCTGGTGGTCCCGGCCAGGCCGCCGATGATCACGTTCGCCTTGGGATCGCATTCGCGGATCACGGGGACGATGGCGTTGAAGAAGGCGGAAAATTCCTGTTTGGTTCCCATCCAGAACGTGGTGTGGTTCTGCTCGTTCCAAATTTCCCAACCGTCGACGCGACCGGCGTATTTGGTGGCGACACGGCGGACGATTTCGCGGTACTTGGCATTGTCCGGCGGGGTCATCATCGGCCGCTGCTTGCCGGCAGACTGGTAGCGCTGCGGGGTAATGGGCGCCCATTCCGGCGTGCCTTCGAGCTGGACCTGGACATGCGCGGAGAGCGCCAGCAGTTTTCCCATGTGCCGGTCATACAGTTCCCAACGCTGGGGGTCTTCCGGCGGCCCGATCCACCAGGGACGGCAGCAGCAGCGGAAATAGGACCAGTCCTTGCAGATCTCGGGAGTCAGCTTCGTCGGCTGGCCGTAGGCGAGGCCAACGCCGTTGCCCAACCCCAGTCCCATGGCGCGGGCGGGCTCGCTGCGGCGCTCGATCTGGATGGCGTCGAAATAAAGCGGCTGGGTACCCGGGTTCGACAACACCAGAGTCCGGGCGGCTCCCGCGGCCGGGGGCAGAACGCGAACGCGTGTGAATTCGTTCGGCGCGCCGTTGTAGGCAAAGGAGATGTTGACCACGCCCTCGCTCAGGCGATAGATGAACTGTTCGTTGAGCAGGACGATGTCGCCCAGGCGGACCGTGAGGGCGGCACCACTCCGGGCAAAAGCCCCACGCACCCGGAGAGAAAGGACTCCGTCTCCGAGATCGGGAAGACCAAGTTCCATGGTGGCGCCCGGCGCCAGCTCGCCGGGAACCTGGTCATCCTTGACTCCGGCCGACAACTGAGTGCGCAGTCCAGCGCCAAGAGTTTTTCCCAGATCCAGCCGCGAACCGTCGAACCGGCCCCAACGCACCACCGGCACGGCGCGTTCGGGGTTGATCCCGGCCGCCGCGGACCGGATCTCCAGCGGCCCGGGCAGAACGACCTCCGCCGGGAGCGACACCGCCTGCTGCGGCCCGGGAGTCACCTTGCCGTCGTGCAAGTCCTTGGCCAGCCGCGCCAGCGCCGCCACGGTTTCCCGACCCCAGGGCCACACCTGCGAATCCGCCGTGCCCGTAAAAATCTTACCGGCGCAAACAATGGCGCGGGAGGAACCGTTGGCCACCAGGTAAAGTTGCGGGGTATAATCGCCCCCCGCCACCTGCCGCGAGCGGATGAGCGGGTAAAACGTGCCGCCGTTGGAGACATACCAGCGGGCGGGCAGCGCCTTTTCCAGGGACCAGCCTTTGGCCTGGGGAAGATAGGCTTCCAGCAGCGACGTGGCGGAATGCTTCACCCCCGTATACGCCATGTCCATGATCCACTTGAACTGCACGCCCAACGGATTCGTAACATCTTCCGTCTGCCAGGCAAAATTAGGATTCTCCGGCGCAAGCCGCCACTGCCCCTGTGCGTTCTGCGCGATCCGGTTGTGGAACGGATTCTCCGAGGCCAGGGCGATCAGGACGCCGCCGGCCTTCATGAACCGGTTATAAGACTGAATGTCATTCCCGGGAATGACGTCGCCCTCGAGCATCAAGGCGTCGAACCGGTCCGCGCCGAACTTCGCGGGGTCGGCCACCTGGTCGGCAGTCAACCGCTCCACGGTGACGCCGCCCTCGCGCAGCCATTTGGACACCTCGTTGAGATAGGCGGTGCTGACGGGGAAGCGACCGCCTTCGAGATCAGCGACGGGATCCCACACGGCGACCCGCGGCGCCTCTGCGGCGCGGGCGGCGCCCCCTCCCCAAGCCAGGACCGCGGCAGCCGCCATTAAACCAACCAAAACTCCCACCCGCCAAGGCTGTTGCGTTTTCATGATTCTTCCCCTCTTACAGTGCTGCGGCCGCCTCGTTTCCGACGCCCACACCGCGCAATTGACACGATTCACCTACCTCATTATATCCACTGGCGGACGATCGTCAAACCGAGGCGGCGGATTTTTTGCGGCACCGTAATCTGGGGTCAAGCCGGCGGCGGCGGGTAAAGCATCCTCAGGATTTCGGCATCGGGGATGAGCGTACCGGGATTACCGCATATTGAGCGCAGTTTCTCCGATAGCAGCGTCAGACGCTGACTGCTTTTGGCCGACAGGCGCAGCAGCGATTCCTGTTCTTCTGGCATATCCCCCATCCGTTTGGACAGCAACAACTCCAGGGTGCCGTTGACCACCGACAGCGGCTGGAACAATTCCTGGATGATCTCCGCCAACACTTCCAGCAACCGGCGCCGGCTCATGTCATGCTGCTGCTTTTGTTCGGCCGTCTCCGCCGCCGCCGCCAGTTGGACTACCGTTTCCGACAAGCCCTCGATTTTCGCCTCGGCAACAACGGCCGTGCGCTCCACCTCGTCGCTAATTTTTCCGGCAATCTCTTTAAACTTACGCCGGCGTTCCCCCAGCTCTTCCCGCTCACCGGGCGCTCCGAACATGGAATCCAACTGCGTCAGCAGCACGGCCAGCGTTTTCATGCCGTCCCCCATACCGCCACTGGCCCCATCCCCGCCGCCGCCACTCCCGAAGCCTTCTTCAGACGTGGTTGCCAGCCGCACCGGCACCGCCGCTTTTTCCTTCGTCCCGACCTGAAGCTGGCGCCAGCCGTCAGGCGTCATCCCCTCCTCCTGCAATTTTTCCTGCAAAGCCGCCACCGCTTCAGGATCCTGAGCCGCGGTCCGCTTCAAATACCGTTTTAACCGGCTTTCGGCCTTGCCCATGGCAGCCCGCTTCTTCATATAATCGGCGGCAATATCTTCCACGGCCAAGTCCGACTGCAGTTCCTCCATCACCTCATGCACCGGCTCAAGGCCGGCCTCTCCGCCGCCCGCCATTTCCCGCAACCGGTCCAAAACCTTTTTCTCCAACAGCAGCAGGGTCTTGGCAATATTCTTCCGCCCCTGCTTGGTCCGCGACTCCGGGGATTTCATCAATTCGCCGGTATGGCGGCGCAGACTGCCCACCACCAAGTCCACCAGCGACTCGCCGCCGGCAGTTTCCGCCGCCTGCTGCCGGACATCCGCCACCTTCAAAATCATGTCGGCCAGATTGGCCGCATCGGTTTCAGGCGACGCCCCGCCTTTCGCCTTGCCGTCTCCGTCCCCGGACGCCGCCGCAAAAGTATCCCCGCTGCCGGCATCGCCCTTGAGAAAGGCCACTATCTGCTCCACGGACTTGGGCTTCTCCCCGGTCATCGTTGCCGCCATCCCGGCCAGCCCTTCCAAAAGATTGTCCTTCTTCATGACCAGGTCGGATTCGGAAATTTTCTGGAAACTCGCGGAGTTGGCCCGGATATGGGTCACACCACGTCGCGCCAACACCTCGACCAAAGTCCCTTCCGCACGCAACCGCTCCGGCAGCAGGATCAGCATCTGCATCAGGTGCGTCAACTCCGCCAACGTAATCCCCCGCAAAAGGTCAAAGCTCTGCATATCCAGCGCCTGAATCCGCCGGGCAAAAGCCAGGCCCAGGCTATTGCGGGAGTCAATGGCCTCCCCTTCCACCAGCAACCCCGCTTCCGTTACGGAGAAAGTCAAGGTCTCGCGCATCTCCAGCAGATGGAGTACGCAAGCGTGACTGTCCGCCAACGCCTGTTGCGGAACCTTGTGACTAAAACCGTACAACAAAGCCCCGTTCAGCGCCTGGCCAAAACTGCGCAGAAGATTCTGCACGTCCGGCGACGCCAGGGACGGACCGCCTGACTCTGGAACCGCTGGCGATGTGGGTTGGTCGGTCATGATCGGATCATTCGCACAAGGTTGTCCGCGGCCCGGGCATCCCCCTGCCGGAGAAGCCGCGGCAACGGCTCGGGTTTCTGCGGTTACTATACAACCCGCCTGGCCTTACCACATCTGCCGGTCCAACGTCCGGTACTGGATCGCCTCCCCGAGATGCTGAGGGCCGATCACCGCGGCCTCCTCCAGATCGGCCAGGGTCCGGGCCACCCGCAAGATCCGGTGGTACGCGCGGGCACTGAGGTTCAAATCGCGAATGGCCTGGCGCAACAGTGAACGCACGTCCTCGGCCAGCGCACAGTGTTTCTCGATAAGGGCCGGCCCCATTTCCGCATTGCAGCGAATACCATCGACGCGGAAACGTTCGGTCTGAATCCGACGCGCCGTCATCACCCGCCGGCGGATGGTGGCGGAGTCGGCGCCGCGGGGACGGCCCAGAAGCTCGGTTTCCGAGATCGGCGCGACCTCGACATGCAGATCGATGCGGTCCAGGAGCGGCCCCGAGATCCGGGCCCGGTAATGCTGAATCTGGCCGGGGCTGCAGCGGCAGGGGCGCTGAATTGAACCATAATGTCCGCATTGGCAGGGGTTCATGGCCGCCACCATCATAAACCGGGCGGGGAACGTGCAGGAACCGGCGGCCCGGGAAATGGTAACTGTACCGTTTTCCAGAGGCTGGCGCAGAACCTCCAGGACGTTGCGTTTGAATTCCGGCAGCTCGTCGAGGAACAGGACGCCGTTGTGCGCCAAGCTGATTTCTCCGGGCCGCGGCACGGACATGCCGCCCAGCAACCCGGCGTCACTGACGGTATGATGCGGCGAACGGAACGGCCGCTCGATCAGCAGCGGCGTTCCCGGCGGCAGCATACCGGCAATGCTGTGAATCTT
>CAITSE010000315.1 GCA_903894975.1 uncultured Lentisphaerota bacterium | reverse complement strand
TTCGCTTCGGCGAGTTCGTACTGGGGTACTCCCTCGCGAAGCCGGAGAGGCAACCCAAGAAAATCACACGGCGAGGAGAAGCTCGCTTGAATCATTCAGCGGAAGGTAGAGGGGTTCGGGGAGAGGGGAGAATGCCCTCTCCCCGATTTCGTTTTTTGGTTACAGCGCGGCCAGGTCGAGTTCGCGGGCGGCGCGGGTTTCGTCCAGACGCGTGATCGGGCGGGTGACCGGGGCGGCGTGGAGAGCGTCGGGGTTGCTCTTCGCCTCCCGCGCAATGTCGAGCATGGCGTCGATAAAGGCGTCCATGGTCTCCTTGCTTTCGGTCTCGGTCGGCTCGATCATAATCGCCTCGGGCACAATCAGCGGGAAATAGATGGTCGGCGGATGGAACCCGCGGTCGAGCAGCCCCTTGGCCATGTCCAGGGTATGCACCCCGTTCTCCCGCGCCTGTCGGCTGCCGGAGAGCACGCACTCGTGCATGCAGGCCCGCTTGTACGGCAGATCGAAGGCGTCCTGGAGCCGGGCCCGCATGTAATTGGCATTGAGCACGGCCGTCTCGGACACGCGGCGCATCCCCTCGCGGCCGAGACTGAGCATGTAGGCATAGGCCCGGAGGATGATACCGAAGTTCCCGTAGAACGGCGCGATGTAGCCGATGCTGTCCGGCAGATGGTATTCCAGATGGTAGCTGCCATCATGGCGTTTCATGACGCGCGAGGCCGGCAGGAACGGCACCAGGCACTTGCCGACGCCGACCGGGCCGGCCCCGGGCCCGCCGCCGCCGTGGGGCGTGGCAAAGGTCTTGTGCAGGTTCACATGCATGACGTCAAACCCGATGTCGCCGGGGCGGACCCGGCCGATGATGGCGTTCAGGTTGGCGCCGTCGCCGTACATCAGGCCGCCGGCCTCGTGCACCAGGCGGCAGATCTCGCGGACGTTCGGGTCGTAGAGTCCGAGCGTGTTCGGGCAGGTCAGCATCAGCCCGGCAGTGTCCGGCCCGAGCGCGGCCCGGAGTGCGGCCAGGTCGACATTGCCGTCGGCGGCGGTCGGGATCGGCCGGCATTCAAAGCCGGCCATGGCGGCGCTGGCGGGATTGGTGCCGTGAGCCGAGTCCGGGATCAGCATGACCTTGCGCGCCGCATCGCCGCGCTTCTTGTGATAGGCCGCGATCATCATCACCCCGGCCAGTTCGCCGTGGGAACCGGCCATGGGCTGCATGGTAAAGGCGGCGAAGCCCAGCAGTTCACTCAGGAACTGCTCGGTCTCGAAAAGCACGGCCAGGGCGCCCTGGGTCAGCGCGCCGCCGCGGCGGAGCTGCGGCAGCAGCGGGTGCAGCGCGGCGAAGCCCGGCAGATTGGCGATGCGCTCGTTCACCTTCGGATTGTACTTCATCGTGCAGGACCCGAGAGGATAAAAACAGGAATCCACGCTCAGGTTCATGCGGCTCAGGTTCACGAAATGCCGGACCGCGTCCAGCTCCGTCACCTCCGGCAATTCCGCCGCCTTGGCGCGGCGCAGTGCCGCCGGGATCGCCGCGGCGTCCGGCACGTCCAGCGCCGGCAACACCACCCCGCGCCGCCCGGGCATGCTCTTTTCAAAGATGAGTTCCATTTTTGCCGTCTCCATAGCCCGGCCAAGCCGGGATCAAGTTTGTGGTGCTATGCGCTCGTTGCGGCCGGCTTGTCCGGGCTACTGTTTGGATTTGATTTCAGTGGATGGTTGGGAAATGTTTTTGCGCACCAGCACGGCATCCGGGGGAACCTGTTCCAGCCGTTCCCGCCACGGCACCCGGTCATGCAGCCCCGCCCGCCGCCCGGCCTGGTTAAGCTCGAAGGCGAACGTGTTCAACTCCTCCAGCCGGCGGAGCGCTTTTTCAGCCCGGGAGATCATGAGGCAGCCTCCCGGTTTTCAAAAAATCCGAGTCCTGCTGATCCGTCGCCGAGTTCCGGAACGATTTCAGCCAGATCAAGTCCTCTTTCTGTGCCAGGCGGATGGTGACCGGGCCCTTCCACGGTTCGACCAGGGCGTTCACGATGATCTCCTCATGCCGGGGCAAGCCGGCGATCAGGAAATCCACAATGGTGGAATCCTCGGCATCGGGAAGCTTGCGCCAGATTCGTCGCAGCGTCAATTTTGAATTCTTGAACATCCAAGAACCTTGCGTCTCCGCATATCCGCGCCGCGTCAACCGTTCGATGACTCGTTCCGCGTCCTCCGGATGGATGAGAAAATCAATGTCCTGGGTCGTGCGTATTCCGCCATGGACCATGACCGCCACGCCGCCAATCAGCGCATAGCGGGCCTGCTCCTGCCAGAGCACCTCCGCAATGTCTGAAAAGTCTTGCAGGATTCGCATCATGGAGTCTGCGGTTCCCCGGTCTTCTTTCCGCCCACCGCCTTCAACCACGCCAACGCTCCCGGGTGCGCCTGCCAGGCCAGGAGCAGCATCGGCGTAAAGCTGGCGGCTTCTTCCTGGCTGCCCATCTGGTAGTAGGGAGGCGCGTTCTTCGGCAGCTTCTTTCTGCCGGTCAGGTAGGCTTCCAGATGCTTATTGATTTTCCTGGCCTGCGCAAGCTTGCGGGCGAGGACTTCCGCCTTGCCTTCCACCACGGCAACCAGCAACTCGCCCCATGAAAAAACCGGCGAGTCCTCATCATACTTACCACGAATGTCGTTGAACCCATCCCATTCCCCCAGTTCCAGCAGCAGCGACGCTAAGCCGTAACGGATTCCCTGGTTGTCATTGGGGTTCAATTTCAGCATGTGCTGAATCGTTGCTTTCGTGGCCTGTTTGTCTCCGACCGCGGGTTGCTCCTGCGCCAGCATCGCCAAGGCCTCCATGTACGGACGGGTTTCCGGGATCAGCCAGAAATGGCCCGTGTTTTCCCGGATGAACTCCTCGCCCAGGTCCAGTTCCGCCGCACGGATCACACCTCGCAGGCACGGCAGGCGATTGCCCGGTTTCGTGACGCTCAATATCTCCGTCGTCAGCAACAACGCCTCCACGCAGAACGGGTAGGTAAGGAACGCGTTGCCACACATCTCAACCGCCTTCTGAAACTTCCCAGCCTCCAGTAATTCCATAGCTTTATAGGCCAGCCGTTGCGCCGTTTCCCGCTTGGCGGGATCCGCCGGGATATGCGCGCCTCCGCCATCCGCCAGCAGCTTGAGATACACCAACGGGGAAACGCCCTCCTCGTCCGGCACGTCGAAGGGAAGTTCAATGATCTGCGGTGTGGGGGGGGGGGGCTTTGCCATGTTTTTTTGTACGACGTTTTGGTAATGGTAGAGCCTTTTGCTCTTTTCAGAATCGGATTCCGAGGAGCCCGCCGTCTTCGCGGGCGTCGGTCAACGTGAGCCGGACAAATTTCCGGCAGTCGAAATCTTGAGTGAATTCGTTGACGGGAAGGTTGTCGGAATTGAACATGCAGATGTACTGAAACCCTTTCGCCTGGCTCTCCCGCGCCGCCAATTCCAGAGCCTTGGCGCGTTGCCGCTCGTCCACATCCGCAAACAGTGCGCTGTCGTGAATTAAAGGCAGCATTGTCCGCCCGGCCCAAAGCTGGGCAAGCATCAGGTCATAGCAGAAGATTTTCATCTGTCCGATGCCATTGCTACCGTCACGTTTGATTTCCACTTTAAACTTATAACCGGTCTTGCCCACATCGAGAGAGAGATTTCCCGGCGCCTCGTAAAGCTCCTCGGAATTGCTGTTGAAAAAACCGGCCGCAAGACGGCGTTGCGGCTCCCGCTCGGAATAGGCAATTTGCGCTTGCTGCCAAAGCTGGTTTTGTTCGATGTCCAGGTCGCTTTTCCCCTTCTCAAACTCACGCAATTGCGCCGCCCGGTTTTTCACGCTCTCCAACAGGGCGACGTTGGCCTGGTGCCGGGTCTGAAGCTCCGTGTACTCGTCGAGCGCACGACCCGTTTCCAATGTCCGCATCAGTTCCGCACGACGTCCCGTCAAGCGTTCAACTTCCGCCCCGTCCCGGGTGATCTGCTGCTCCAGACGCTCAAGTTCAATTTTCAGAAAATCACGGCGATTGACCACCACTTGCCGGTGAAACTCACGAACATCTTCCAATCGTTTCGTCACTTGCTGCGGGAACTCAATGCCGGCCTCCGCATAGAGGGTAGCGACATCTCCGGAATCGGCATCCCGCACTTCGACCATGCCCTCCTGATAGTGCTGCAAGAGGTTTTGGTTGGCCACCGTGTCGTTAATCAGGCCATGAATGGCGCTGGTTAGTTCATTGGCTTCACGCTCCATGTCACGATACTGCGGAATGACTTGAAAGCTGGACAGGGCGTTCTGTTCCTGGGTCAGCTTGGTTTCCAAGCGCATGCGTTCCGCTTCCAGTTCCCCGACCGACCCCCGGAAACCGGGCACCATTCCAGATGCAATTTCCTGCTTCAATTGATTGAGTACCTTGGTCCGATCCTTCAGAACTTGGAGGCGGGAGACAAACTCCCAATCAAGGCCCAGCAGGTAGGCATTATGAATCTGCTTGTCCCACTCTTGCTGCTTGGTGCAGTGACTGAACGGATTAACAAATGCTTCCGCACCGCTGCGGATGAAGAAAGAGGCCAGGCTACGAAAACTTGGCGCGTATTTTCGGGCCTCATCCGCCTCCGGAATTGCAAAGGCGGCATTACCGAGCAGTTGCCTCCATTCAGGAATCTTCATCACATATTCGCCAAGCTTCTGGTTATAGCTCGGCTTTTCCGGCCACCCGGAAAAATCGCCGTCAAGGGAAATGACGGTCGGCTTGGCCGTGCTGCGTGACACTTGGACACGCGTGCCAAACAGATCCATTTCCAGGATGAAGGTCCAACCGTCAAGTTGCGGCTTGGCCAGCGTTCCTTCCTTTTTGCTTCCCAGACAAAAATGAATGACCTCAATCAACGTTGATTTGCCAAGACCGTTACGGGAATCCTTTTTCGTGGATTCCGGCATGCGCTCGGCAAGCACTAAGTTGAACCCGGACTGGAACTCAACGGTTTTGAAGGTTGGCTGGTCGCTGCGGACAGAGTAAATCATGGCTGTTTCCTCCGCAACATGCCATCATCCCACTCAACGGCGCCAATCAGATACAGAAAATCCAAGGCCAGGGTGAACCGCTGGAAGGTCACAAATTCGGGCTGAACACGAGCCGCGGCCCACAAGGACGAAACCGTTTTCGGTTCCCGCAGGGTATCCAGCAGCGCCGCCCCCATGCCGAGAACGGAACGCGACAAGCCAAGATGTTTGGTCGGTAAAATCATTTTTCAAACACATCGCAGGCTTGAAACAAATACACCAGTACCGTCAAACCCGCCGCCTGAAGACGAAAATCTTCAGGTTTGTTCCCGGAAGAAAACTGTTGCAATGCAAGAAATAGTTCATCCCCATTCAATCCAGATCCGTCCTTTAATTCCAAATACTTATCGACAAATCCCTGCCGCAGGCGATTACCGAATTCCGCATCCGGATTGCGTCGGATATAGTCTTCCACCAGCGTCACACGGCTCAAGCCAAGCATAATGTCTGCTTCGGTTAAGGACGAAAGACTGTTCCGACGGATTTTATCCTGAAGTGGAATGAGTTGGAAGCTGACGGGGTGCGTGACCGAAGCGGCAATCAGATAATCGGTGACCACCTTTAACTCCGCAAACCGGACCTCGGACACCTGCTTCCGGCACTGTTCCGACACCCATCGTTCATGGTTCAGCTTCATCTCAAGCAATTTTTCTGCTGGATAAAGCAGCGGATTAATCTTGTCTATCTCCGTATGATGATTCGGGCATAGGAAAATGAGATTACCATGATGGTTGCGTTGGTCATCCGTCAACGTGGAATCATGGCGGGCGGATCCCGGATTTTGCCCCTTAATATGGGCCGCCTCACCAAGGACCGCATCGTTTCCAGCCACCAAGCCGACCGGGCAACCTGGAAATGCACACCGATTACCAGACCGGAGGGCCAAAATCTTAAGATTGAGTTCGGATATCTTGCTCACTGCATCCCCGCGCATTCTCTAGGTTGCCCACGCCACAGAATATATAATTTTTATCAGCATAATCAAGCCCCCCGCATTACTCGAAACGTGGGAGGCTCCGACAGGTAGAAGACCATCAAAGGGAACCTGTAGGTTTCGGCCAGCTTCCGAAGCTGGGGAATGGTCGGCTTGGCCTCGCCCTTTTCCCAATCTTGCAGGACTTCCGGCAGGATGTCAGCCTTTTTCGCGGCCGCGTCCAACCCGAGGGCGCTACGCTTGCGCGCCCAAATCAAAAGCTCTGGCTTGACCCGTGCATAGACTCTATGTGATGCGTGTTCCGTCATAGGGACAATCTAACCCAAATCCGCCTAAATGGGGCAACAAATGGCGTTCAAACCTTTTGGCATGTCAGGCATTCCCATCAGAAAGGAACAATCCTGCACTTTACTCCCGGCTTTCATTGTCCGATCCTTTTCAACCGCTGACTGACGCTAACTTTTCGCTAAGGGGGGAGAGGAGTTGACGAAACGCTTCCATTCAAGCTGGTTTGCGTGGCCGAAATTGATCAGATAACCGACCTTTTTCCGGGTTGCCTTCAGGTAGTTGAGCAGTTGGGCTTCATGTTCCGGAACCAGTTGCTGGACCGCCTTGAGTTCCACCACGATTTCACCTGCCACCAGCAAGTCCGGCTTGAAGAATTTTGTCAGTTGTTCGCCTTTGTAGTAAACGGGAACATAAACCTGGGAATCAAAGGGAATTCTCCGGGCGCTCAATTCCTTTTCCAGGCATTCTTTGGTAAATGTCTTCTCCAAACCCGGCGCCGACTTGATCATACACTTCAAAAGCGGCAGCCATCAGCGCATACCCTTCCTGTTTGTACAACCCGACTTCATTCATCGCCCGCCCCCCATGAAATCAGAATGGCATCTTACTCGTCTTCGTTAGCGAACAGTTAGCGAAAGTTAGCGGTTTATCTCACGCCGGCCGGTCGCACTCGGCCAGAACGGCTTCCAGGGCGGCGGCCAGGCCGCGCATTTCTTCGCGGGTGCGCTTTTCGGTGACGGCCACGAGCAGTTCGTTGCGGCGCGCCGGGAAGTAGCGGCCCAGGGGGAAGCCGGCGGCGTAGCCCTTGTCGATCATGCGGCCCACAACCTCGGCGGCGTCGACCGGCAGTTTCACCACGAACTCGTTGAAGAACGCCTGGTCATACCCGGACACGCCGGGGATCGCCAGGAGCTGGTCGCGCAGGAACACGGCCTTGGCGGCGCAGAGCTTGGCCACTTCGACCAGTCCTTCCTTGCCGATCATGGTCATGTAGGCCAGGGCGCGCAGGGCGCAGAGCCCTTCGTTGCTGCAAATGTTGGAGGTCGCCTTTTCGCGGCGGATGTGCTGTTCACGGGCCTGAAGGGTGAGGACAAATCCGCGCCGCCCCTGGGTGTCCACCGCGCGGCCGACGATGCGACCCGGCATCTTGCGCATGTGACTGCGCTTCACCGCCATGTAGCCCAGGTACGGCCCACCGAAGGAGAGCGGGATGCCGAGGGACTGCCCTTCGCCGGTGACAATCTCAAAGCCGAGCTCGCCGGGGGGCGTCAGCAGCGCCAGCGCCATGGGATAGGCAGAACAGACCGGCACCACGCCCTTGGCCTTGGCCGCCGCGGTCAGCTCCCGCCAGTCGGCGGCCGTGCCGAACACGTCCGGGTACTGGACCAGCACGCAGGCGGTCCGGTCATCCAGCGCCGCGGCCAGTTTTGCGGGGGCCAGCATTTCGCCGGGGCGGATGATCTCCAGTTCGACGTCGAGGTTGCGGGAATAGCACTTGATCATTTCCTGGTAGATCGGCGAGACCGCGCCGCTGAGGATAGCGCGCCGGCGCCCGGTGATGCGCACCGCCATCATCATGGCCTCGAACAGCGCCGTGCCGCCGTCATAGAGCGAGGCGTTCGATACTTCCAACCCGGTCAGCCGGCAGATCAGCGACTGGAATTCATAGATCGCCTGGAGCGTGCCCTGCGACGCCTCCGGCTGGTACGGCGTGTACGCGGTGTAAAATTCGCCGCGGCCCGTGACTTCGTCCACGGCGGCGGGAATGAAATGGTCGTAGAAGCCGCTGCCCAGAAAGCAGGTCAGGTCCGCGGCATTGCGGTTGGCGAGCCCGGCCAGGTGGCGCGTGACCTCCAGTTCGGACACGCCGCGCGGCAGTTTTTTCAGATCCGGCGCCGGCTCATCGCCGATGGCCTGCCGCCACAGGTCGTCCATGGACGTCGCGCCGACCACCTTGAGCATTTCCTCGCGTTCCGCATCGGTCAGAGGGATGTAGGGCATGGGACGGCTCTCCGGAAATTTGGGATTTGCGATTTTGGATTTTGGATTGGGAAAACCGGGAACGATCCGGGAGATCACGGAAGAAATCCACAACGCGGTGTGGGGCGAAAACACGGGCGGGAAACCAGGGATTGATCAGCCCGCCTGGGCCCAAGATAAAAATCCTGCTATTTCGAAAACATGAATCACTTCCAACAACATGAATAGCCGTGGGTAAAACCCACGGTTATGTCCCCGGCGTTCGGTAGACCCCGAGGGGGTCAAACATGATTCCAAGTAACAAGATACAACCTACTGCAAAAACCGTGACTCGTACTGAATCCCCGCCTTTGCCAGCATGGACTGCAACTCCTCTGCAAAGGTAAGCTTCCGGTGATGCGCTTCCTGGTTTTTGATGTATTCAATCACCGCATCCCGGTGCGTGTGCGATACCGTGAACGCGCCGCACCCTTCCTGCCAGTGCTCAAAAACGGGAAAGACTCCAGCGCTTTTCACCCATTTGGATGATCCGATTTTCAGTTCCCGGATCAAATCGGCTAAGGCCAACGT
The DNA here is from genome assembly GCA_903894975.1 of uncultured Lentisphaerota bacterium. GTDB lineage: Bacteria > Verrucomicrobiota > Lentisphaeria > Oligosphaerales > CAITYL01 > CAITSE01. The sequence goes on along the minus strand of CAITSE010000315.1, from coordinate 14,649 downwards.
CGCGTTCAGGCTGGTCAAGAGATGAATGTGATCCGCGATTCCACCGATCCGGTAAAGGTGGCAATTAAGGTTCTTGAGAATCCCGGTCATGTACCGGAAGAGATTGTCCCGGTGTCCGTCACCCAACGCCGGAACCCGGTTTTGGGTTGACCAAACCAGATGGTAATAAATCTGGGTGTAGGACATGGGTTCGTCTATTTAACGGCAGTCGGCATGTTCAATCGCGATTGATATTAAACCCCGTCGGGGTTAATCAGGAACAACATCTCGACCGTGGGTTGCACCCACGGCTATTCATGTTAGTGGAAAAGATTCATGTTTCCCCAAAGGCCCATCATGCGATGGACGCGAGTTCCTGTTTTCCATGTGCGTCGTTCGTGGCTTTGAGACCATGACGACATGAACTGCCGCGGATTTTATCCCGACTCTTATTTCGCGGTCAGCGTCGCGTATGCTTCGGCGGTCATGAGGGCGTCGAACTCGGCTTTGGCCACGCCTTTGATCTTGCAGAACCAGCCCTTACCCTCGGGTTCCTGGTTGACCAGGCCGGGCTCGTCTTCCAGCGCGGCATTGACCTCGGTGACGGTGCCGCTGACGGGGCTGTAGACATCGCTGGCAGCCTTGACGGACTCGACCACGCAGAGCACGTCATTCGCCTTTACGGCCTTGCCCTGGGCGGGAACCTCGACGTAGGTGATGTCGCCCAGCTCGGCCGCGGCAAACCCGGTAATGCCCATGGTCGCCACATCCCCATCCAGCTCAACCCATTCATGTTCCTTCGAGTACCGCTTCATCAGGTGATTCTCCTTGGATGTGGTGAATGAAAAGACCCAGGTCAAAAGTGCTGATTCGCCCAATATATCGCCACCAAAACGAAAGGAAGACAAAGAGTCAGGGGATGGCGTCCTCCCCTCCCCTGAATCCCCTGGAGGGTGGCAGTGGCCACGTTCCCTTTGGAAAAGCCATCTCACCGATTCTTCAGCCGCTTGCCCGGGCGGTGCCGGCGGTGTGGAAGGGGATGGGGGCGGCGACGGCGGGAAGCCGCGTGCCGGCGCCGGCGGCGTCGCCGAGCAGGAATGGCGTGCCCGCGGGCGGCGGTTCCGCGCCTTCGACAAAGCCCATGGCCACGGCCATGCCCAGGGTCGGGCTGAACGCGCCGGAAGTGACGGCGCCGACCACGCGCCGGGTCACCGGGTCCAGCACGGCCATGCCGTTGCGCGCCGCCCGGCGGCCATCCAAACGGAAGCCGGTCAGACGTTTACGCGGACCCCGCAGCAGCGCGTCACGGCCGATGCAGTCACGGTTTTGGAAATCCAACATCCCGCCGAACCCGGCTTCCACCGGCGTCGTCTGCCGATCCAGTTCGTGCCCGTAGAGCGGGTAGCCCATTTCCAGGCGGAGTGTATCGCGGGCGCCGAGGCCGGCGGGCTTCACCAGCGGATGCGCCGTCAGCCGTTCCCAGAATTCCACCGCCCGGCCCCGCGGGAAATACAGTTCGACGCCGCGTTCGCCGGTGTATCCCGTGCGACTGAGCAGGATGTCCTGGTCGAACAACCGGACCCTGGTCCAGTGATAATAGCGCGGGATCGCGTCCTGCGACACGCCCAGGTCTGCCAGCACTTCGAAGGTGCGCGGGCCCTGGAGATCGAGTTTGCCCAGTTCGCTGCGGAGATCGCAGAAGCTCACGCCCGCCGCCGGGAGATGAGATTGGATCCAGGCGGCGTCAGCGGACGCCGTGCCGGCATTGACCACCAGGAAGAATTCTTCCGGGCTGATGCGGTAGACCAGCAGGTCATCGAGCACACCGCCGGTCTCGTCCGGCAGGAAATTGTAGCGGCAGGTGCCGGGTTTCTGGCTGGAGACCGAGCGCGGCAGCAGCCGGTCAAGCGCCGCGGCGGCGGCCGGACCGGTGAGGCGGAACTCACCCATGTGGCAGATGTCGAACAGCGCTGCGGCCTCGCGGCAGTGCTTGTGTTCAGCCAGGATGCCGGCGGGATAGAGGATCGGCATGTTCCAACCGGCGAACTCCGCCATTTTCGCGCCAAGCTGCCGGTGAATGGAAGCCAACGGGGTCTCGTTCATCACGTGCCAAACTCCCCTTGCCCCGCCCGGACCAATGCCGCGATCCGCTCCCGCAAAACGGAAGAACGGAACAACGGAAATACGGGAAACACCCAAATCCTGCCGCCGGCGGGCGCAAGGATTCTAATTTACCACGCCCCTCCGGAAAGGCGAGGGTTGAAAGGCGCCAGGGCTTGCCGCGCGCCGGGGCCCACAGGACGGAAATTTATGCTGTAGTGGACAACCGTTTTCCTGTAGGCTATAATTTAAACCAATCGCTTAATCAGGGCTGTGGATTCACCCGCCCTGACTTGGGCCTGAGCAAAAACAAAAAGGCGAAAGAATCATGACGACAGCAAAAACGGCAGGGCTCCTGGCGGCGGTGATCCTGACGGGCGGGTTGACGGGATGCGCCATGTTCAACAAGGGAACGCTGAACTACACCCGGACGACCACGATCGGGAAAGAACTGATCGACCTGAAAGATGCCAGGGAGAAGGGCGCCCTCACGGACGATGAGTACAAAAAGGTCAAGAAAGACATTTTGGAAGGCGGCCCGATCAAAGCCGAGCCGACGGCCGTGACAAAATAAAACCACTTGCCGTCAAGATTGCCTGCCGCGCGTTGGGCCACCGGCAGGATGGCCTGTTTCACGTTTCTTTAAGGCCGGCGGCGGCGAGGCACGTTTCGACCAGTTCCCGCAGGTCGGCTTCGGGGATTTCGCAGAGGATGGCGTTGAGGCGCAGGTCGGCCCGGGTGATCCGGCCGCCGAGACTGCCACGGCGCTGGGGTTCGGCCTCGGCGCCGGTCAGACTGTAGGCAAAATAGCCGTTCCCGGGCACTTCCAGGACAGCCTTGACGTGCCCGAGCAGGTCGATGCCGCGACTGCGCACCGCGTCGGCCACGGCCTGCACCGTCGCCGCCACCGTCGCACCCACATCAGCCGCGGCCACACCCTCGGGAAATTCCAGGCGGCGCTCCACCGCGCAAACGGCGGTATTCGGACGCGGTGCCGGTCCGACCAGGCGTGCCCCGGCCGGGACCGCCGGCACTTTTTCCGCCACACCCAACCGCCGGAGCAGGTCCGTCAGCAATTCCGGAAGCCCCTCGCCGGTCTGCACCGAGACCGCATGCACAGGCACGTCCGGCCGGCGGCCGCGGACTTCATCCTTCGCGGCGGCCGCCGCGCCCGGCGCTGCGGCATCAGCCTTGGTCAGCACCAGCAGGTCCGCCTCGTTCAAGGCGGCGTCAAAGAACGGCGCGCAGGTCCGGGCGATACGGACAAAGCGCGGCACATCGGCGAGCACGGCGAGCAGCACGCCGTCGAGGCTGCCGTCATAGCTGCGGAAGGCGTCGCGAACCGCGCCGGGCGCGGCCACACCGGAGGGCTCGAGGATGACCACGTCCGGGGCCAGTTCTTTTTCCATGGCCATCAGCGTCGCGATCAGATCCAACCGCAGCGTGCAGCAGACACAGCCGGAATAGAGCTCGCGGACGCGCAGTCCCTCGGCGGCCAGCACCCGGTCGTCCACGCCGACCTTGCCGACTTCGTTTTCCAAAATCGCAACCTTGCGCCCAGCGCCAGTCAACGCCCGCGCCGCCGCCAACAACAGCGTGGTCTTCCCACACCCCAAAAACCCGGAAAGAATCAACAGTTTCATGATAACTCCAAAGTCTTAAGCCGGTCAGGGGATGGCATCCTCCCATCCCCCGACACCCCCTGGAGGGTGGCAGCGGCCACGGTTCCGTTTGGAAAGGCAGGAGTTGCGAAGTCCGCCGGCGGGTGAGGCGTTGGCGAGATGACCATGCGTTTGGTCCGCCGGCGCACTTCGCAACTCCCGGCTGTTCAAAAGGAAACGGGTCAACCGACCCTCTCCAGAGGGGCTCGGGGAGATGCGAGAAGGCATCTCACCGACGGCTTGTGTCTAGGCGGTTACGGGGACGGGTTCGAAATCGTGGTGCAGGGCGGTCAGGAAGGCGGAGAAGTCAGCGATGGTGTGGAGTTGGCTGACATGGGTTTTGAGTTCGTGGTGAAAGCCGCGTCCTTTCATGAGCGAGAGGATAATCTTGCGCGAGCAGCGAAACGCGAGGTTCTCGCCGCAGAGTTCCACCATGCCGCGCACTTCCCGTTCCAGCACCTCGCAGACATCGGCCTGCGTGACCGGCGCGGGCGGCGGCGTCCCGGCGGCGGCTGTGAGTTCACGGAAGATCCAGGGATTGCCGATACTGCCGCGGGCGACCATGACCCGGCCGCAGCCGGTGGCGGTGCGGAGCGCATCCAGATCGGCGCGGGAAAAAACACCGCCGTTGGCGATGACCGGGATGCACAGCGCCTCACGCACGGCGCGGATCACCTTCACGGCCACCGGGCCGGCGTAAATCATCTTGGCGACGCGCCCGTGGATCGTCAACGCCCGGATTCCCGCGTCCTGCAGGGCCAGGGCGAAACGCACGGTCGGTTCCGGATCCGCGGCGTCGAGCACCCGCATCTTCGCCGTCACCGGGAAGCGGCTGCGCCGGACCAGGATTTCCAGGCATTTCAGGGCCAACGGCAGGTTCGCGCCCAGCGCGGCGCCGGCGCCGCGGTTGACCACCTTCGGCATGGGACAGCCGAGATTGAAATCGAGCACGTCGAACGCATGGTCATTGACGATGCGGATGGCCTCCTCGAAAAAGTCTGGGCGCGCCCCGAGGATCTGGACGCCGAGCCAGGGCTCGTCCGGACCGCGGTACAGATCAAGCTGCGCTTTGTGCGGCGCCATGGCCAGGCATCCGGCGTCCACCAACGGGGTGAACGCAAAGTGGCAGCCGCAGCGCCGGCATTCCCGGCGGTAGGGATAGTCCGTGTAGTCCGCCAGCGGCGCCAGCAACACGGCATCATCGGGATAAAGCGGTGCGGCGGCGGGCATGGGCGGGACTCGGGCCGGATAGGCGGACGTGAACGATCAGCCGAAAGAACAAACGTACTCGCAGAGACCGTTCTCCACGGCGATGTCAAAAGCGGAATTGCCGGCGACGTGGAACGCGGTTCCGGCGGCATACGGCTTCCATTCCGTCTGCCCCTTCAGGCGCACCGTGCAGTTCCCGGCCACGAGTTCCATGATCTCCGGCGCGCCCGTGTTAAAGGTGAAGCTACCGGGATAAATCAGGCCGAGCGTCTTGCGGGTGCCATCGGCGAACAACACGCTGTGGCTGACGACCTTGCCGTCAAAGTAAATGTTGGCCTTGCAGACCACGCTGACATTTTCGAATTTCTGGGGGACAGGCGCGTTCATGGTCGGGGTCCGGGATACGGGGTGGAAGATGCGAACGTTGGAATCTGCCGCGCCAGGCGCCGGGGCTCGGGACAACAGGGTTCAGGGTTCAGGGTTCAGGGTTCAGGGTTCAGGAAGATACAGGAAAAGAAGATACAGAGACAAGATACGAGTGTGGAAGAAACGGAAAAACAGAAATGTTGAGATTGGTGATGCGGCTGACTTTCCCGGACCATTCCTGAACCCCGAACCCTGACCCCTTCAGACTCACTTCAGCATGCCGCTCTTGCGGGCGTGCTCGAAGAGGCCGCCGTTGTCGATGACTTCCTTGGCGGCGCCGAGTTCGCGGAGTTTGAAGACCTTGCCGGTGGCCACGACCGTGAGCGTGCCCTTGTCCAGGTCGACCTCGACCTCGTCGCCGGTCTTGAGCACTTCCACCAGCCGCTTTTCCGCCTCGATCGGGTAGAGGTAGCCGGTGGCGATGCAGTTGCGGAAGAAGATGCGGGCGAAGGACTCGGCGATGACCACCTTGCCGCCGGCGGCGCCCAGGCTGATGGGGGCGTGCTCGCGGCTGGAGCCGCAGCCAAAGTTGCGGCCACCGATGATCACGGCGTACGGGCTCTTGATCTGGCCTTCCGGCACGAACCGGCCGAAATTATCGGGCAGTCCGCACAACGCATAACTGCCGAGCTTTTCCAGTTCGGCGGGATTGGTCGGGACCAGGTTCAGGTACTGGGCGGGGATGATCTGGTCGGTGTCGATGTTGTCGGCGGTGATGAACACCTTGCCGCGGATGGTCTGCATGGCGCTGCCTCGCTGCATGTTCTCGGGACCGGGTCGCGGGAAAAAGAATACTATAGCCGCCGGAGCCCGCCGCGGGAAAGGGCGGACGGCAACTGTTTTTTGCCACATAGAACACAAAGAACACATAGGAGTGGAACAGGGTTTGATCGAGCCGACCGGAATCCCCGCAGGGTGGCGGCACGGATGTCACGCCCTTTCAGGGTTCCGAAGTGAATGATCATACCCACTATGTGCTCTTTGTGTTCTTTGTGGCAAAACCGGTTTTCCCGCATCGGGTTGAATGTATGCCTTAACCGGGATACGTTCCCGGTAGCGCGGGGCCGATGAAAAACCCATATCAACCCGCCCGCCCACAAACCTGAGGAGGCCAAGCCATGAATCTCCATTTCGGCGCCAGAGTCATTTGTGCGGATGGTACGGACCTGGGACGCCTGCGGGAACTGGCTGTGCATCCGCAAACTCATTTCGTCACCCACCTGATCGTGCAGAAAGGTCTGTTCAACGCGACGGCCACCGTCATTCCCGCCGTGGCCGTGGCCGAAAGCAGCCGCACGGAAATCCACCTGGCCCTGACCGCAACCCAGCTCGCCGGATTCCGCCAGCCGCACCGGGACGCGGACTTCACTCCGGCCGGCGCCACCGCCGTGGTTCAAGCCGCGCCTGAAGTCAAACTGCCCGAACTCCCCTCCTCCATGATCCCGCCCGGCTTCCAGCCGGACGTCATGACCGCACCCACTCCCGTGGACTTCGACGAGGCCATCCTCGAGCCCGGCGCCCCGGTGAGCACGGCCGACGGCCACAACGCCGGGCGCGTTCATGAAGTCATGACCCTGCCCGACGGCCGGATCAGCTCCTTCCACGTCAAGGGCCCGCTGTTCCAGCGCCCGCACATCATCCCGGCCCAGTGGATCGCCAGCCTGGATGACAACCGCGTCACCCTCACCCTCACCGCCGCCGAACTCGCCGAACGCCCCGAACTGAGCGGGTGATAAAGAGTCGGGGGCGCAGTTCGCGCGCCCCCGAACCCCCGGGCGAGGGTCTTCGACCCGTTTCCGTTGGGCGTGGCGAAATGCGCTGGCGATTCGCGCGCGGTCATCTCGTCAACGTTCTCTGCGCCAGCGAATTTCGCCACGCCGGAGGCTCTGTCGAGCAATGGTGCCGGCTCGGTTCGGAGTTCCGCCTTTAGTCGGTGTTTTTTTCACACTCCGTCGCATCTTCAGGCGCTGCGAAACATTACTTTGGCAATTTGTCGGGGACATAACCGAGTGAAGTATCGAAATCCAGTTCCCACAAGGACGCCAGGGACAGGGGACAGAGCGCGGGAGAAATAGTCCCTGGTGTCCCTTGAGTCCCTGAAGTCCCTCTCTTGTCCCTCAGTCCCTCCCATACTGTAGTACCGGGGAAAGTTTGAGAAGTCACCGGAAGAAAGTTTGAGAAGTATACCCGTAAAACGGGAAGGCCGCATCCGGGAGGGAGGCGGCAGGGGTGATGGCGTTGGGCGCCGGAATGGGGGGTGCAGGGGCGCTGCAGGAGGGTTGCGGGGTATGTTCAGGGGGCGGGCATAGGAGTGGTCTCGGGGATGGTGGAGAGGAAAGCACGCCAGGCGGTGAAGATGACGGCTCGGGCATTCACCCGGCCCTGGCAGGTGCAGGTGCTGGTTGGCTCCTGCATGTCACGGGCGGCGTACTTGGCGTCGTAGGCAGCCAGAAGGGTGTGCAGATCAGCAAGACCGCGGGAAAGTATGGCGGTGCGGACGGAGGCCCACCTGGCATTGTCGCGCATGGCGTCCATGTCCGCACGGTTAAAGGCCGCCCTAGCGGCCGGGAGGGACTGACCCTGGCTCCAGGCGGCTTGCTTCGGATAGGCCGGCGGTTCTTGTATATGGATTGTTCTGGTCGCGGGGTTTAATGATCTAGCAACATTGTCTGGTATCCATTCGTATCCTTTTGGACACTCGAAATCCAGAGGCAAATCCTGTTTTGAGACCTTGAGGATCGTCGCTCGAATCTTGGTGCATTTCTTGTTTCGGCACATGATGCAGAAATGACCGCTCTCACAAAAGAAGGTTGTTGCTAGTTTTACCATAGCGTTTCCACCTCAACCTTGATACCATTTGAGTAATCCCCGATTGGGGTGCCATCCTCACAGGATTTATAGCCGAGGATCGTGCAAGAAACACCCTCACCAAATATGATAGTCATCCCGGCTACATATCGGCACCGGCAGCGGTCAAGGGATACGGACGTGTACCCGTAGAAAACAGAACCGGGGCCGACCGAATAATCACAGTTATTGTGGCATTGATGTTCACAAGGATCGTCACCTAAGACTTTTGAGAACCATTGGCCTGTCGCACTCGCCCCGTTATGTGATTGAACATCCATCATACTCCAATGGCAATTATTATCGAATGCGGCATGTCCAACAATAGGGCCGATAAGGGTGTAGGTTCCCGTGAAAAACGTTCCCGTACCTACATCGGTTTCACAATTAGAACAATCGGGAGTCCAGCGACAATCTGAAGTCGCAGAACATCCATTCTGGGATGTAACTTTTAAGACGCCAAGAATGTCAAGACACTCACAAGCACAGGTGCATGCGCCGTCTCTCACGTTCACTGATCCATAATAACCTGCTTGTCCTACATAGTCTCCCACAGGATCATCTTGAACCAGATAGTCCGATAACCACGTTCCGCAGGCCTCATCGGTCAAGTAGAGTGACCACCGAACTTTCCCAGCTTCATCACGGGTTTGGGTGAGGGTTCCCTGGTCACAGGAGAACCAACAGTACGGGTTGTTATTTGGGTCTGGCGCGGGTTGTGCGATCATGGTGCAGCAACCATCCGCGATGTAACACCCGCTTGGGGTTCTCAGGCCTTGCCATGTGATACACACCTGTTCATGTCCGGCACACCCGCAGGGGCAACGGCCGCAGCGGATCAAGGCGCCGTTGGCGTCGCGCAGGAGTTTGCCGTTTTTGCGCCAGAAGGGCATCAGGCGGTCTCGCAGTCTGCAATGGCTTCAATGGCGGTTTCGATTTCAATTCCATCGAGTAGGAGGGTTAGTTTTTTATCGGCGTCGAAGCCGATGGTCAGGCCTTGCGTGACACAGACGAGCTCCATGGTGGTCTCATTGATGCGTACGGAGGTGACGACCTGCACGGTGGCCGCCTCCGACTCAGAGGGGAGGACGGAGATGCGCCTGGCGCCGCCGATGGCGCGGACTTCGGTGCCGTCGCCACCGCGAACCGGAGCCGGGATCAGGGTAATGCCCTTGGCGTTCGGCTGGATCTGGATCTCGCCATTCCCAGGGACCATGTTGGTAATTTTGTCGTGGGCCTCGACAGCCAGGGCCAGCAGGGAATTCAGCCATTCTGCCGTGAGGTAAGTCGGAGATTTTAGGGGGACGGGAGCCTTCATGGGTTCGTATCTACTTCCCAGGTTCCGAATGAAACGAATGTGTCATGATGGTACCCGAGGGCGGGCAGGTCGGAGCGGATTTCGTTGCGAAAATTTTCGAAGGTGTAACCACTCACGGAGCCGCTCATATTGGCGTTCAGCCCGGTCTCCATCACTCCAGGAGTTGTGAGATAGAAGGGGACTTTATAGGTAACGCGCGTGATCAGGCGCTTATAATACGTGGTGTACGTGACGTTTATGCCGCCGGTGGACCAGCCCCAAGTGCTGGTGCTGGTTTGCCAGGAGGTGTCGGTGCCGACGAAGACGGGGATTGCGTCTGGGAGTTGGGGCATGGTTATACCGCCGCTTTGAAGGTGCGGTTTTCGAGGAGGGTTTTGATGTCGGAGAGGATTCTGGCTTCGGGGGAATCGCCGCCGCCGCGGGGGGCATCCAGGGCGCGGCGCTGCTGGATGGCATCCATGCCGCGGCGGGAGACGTCCTGGCCGTTGTTGAGGCGTTCCTGGGCGCGGGCGGCACGGCTGCGGATATGTTCGTCGGCGCGGCGGTTCTCGTCGGCTTCGCGCTTGGTGTCGCGTTCGGCGCGGTTGCGTTCGGTGGAGGACATGCGCTCTTTGCCGCGGATTTTGGCTACGACCGCGTCCAGGTCGCCGATGACGGAGGTCCATTCGACTTTGAGTTTGTCGGCCTGGTCTTTAGCGGCGGCCTTGGTGACGGCGGCGATCTGGGCCTGGGCGGTCTTTTCGGCGAGCGCGCGGTTGGCTCCGGACTTGATCGCCTCGTCGCGCTCACGTTTGATTTCGGCGATGCGGAAATCGGTGGCGGTCATGGTGACCTGGTTGAGGTCGTTCTGGAGTTTGCGGTTGATCTCGGTGCGGTCCTTGGCGGTGGTTTCGTCGGACTTGCGCACGGCGGAGGCGTATTCGCGGTCGGCCTCGGCGCGTTCGCGGGCGGCGGTGAGGCCGATCTGTTTGGCGGCTCCGGCATCCTGGCCGGTGGCATTCCGGGCGAGCTGGACGCGGGCGTTGATTTCGCCTTCTGCCCGGGCGCGGGCATCGTAGGCGTCGGCGAGATCGGCGCGGGTCGGGGCGCGGTTGCGGCGGCGGTAGTTGGCTTCGCTGGACGCTCGCAGCGCGGCCTCTTCGTTCTGGCGGGCGATGTCGTCGCCGGCGGCGGTGGCGGCCTGTGCGCGTTCCTTTTCGGCCGCGGCGGCGCGGTCTTTGCGGCGTTCATTTTCCACGACGGCCGTGGCCTGGGCCTGGGTGTATGTCTCCCCTGCGGCGTTACGGGCGTCCAGGATTTTTTTGGCCCTTTCTTCCGGGGACAGTTCGGCGGCCGTGGCGGCAGCAAACGCCTTGTCATTTTCGGCGGCGCGAGTAACGCCTGAATCGTTCCGGTCTTTGACTTTGACATTCCGCTGTTGCCATTCTTCGAGGGTCAGTCCGGCCTGGTTTTTACCGCCTTCCCCATAGCGCTTGTTCCAGGTGGCTTTTTCGCGTTCAAGCTGCGTCGGGGATTTTGCCTCTTCGGCCGCCGCGGCGCGGTCTCCGACGACATCGTTTAGGCCGCTCTTGTCGCCGATCATTTTCCCGATCTCCCAACCGAGAAAGGCGGCGGCGGCGATGCCTGAGACCGACGCAATCGAGTTGCCAAGCGTAGAAAATGCCGTGGTCAGTCCATTCAGCTTCCCTGCCGACTCCACGGCGCGAGCGCCAAGTTCAACAAAGGCGCCAGCCCCAGGAGCGGCGAGGTCGAGCAGGCGCGCGGCCATCATTTTGCTCGCCTCTCCAGAGGTTCCGGCGGCGCGGGCATACTCGGCGGCGCCGGCGGCGGCGGAACGCGCGGACGTATTGGCGGATACCCACGCACTCAAGTCTTGCGTATTGAGTTGGTCACTGAAATTGCGGGCTTGGGATCTTCCGCCCGCGGAAGATGACCCTATCGGGGAGCCACCGCCACCGGCTCCGGCGCGGGCGGCGACGGCCTGGGAGCGGCTGCCGATGCTGGCCAGGGCGGCACTGGCTTCGTCCTTGACCCTGACGGCGATTTCGATTGTGTTGGTGGGTGGCATGCTATAGTGTCAGTAGAGGGTTATACCATGGATGCAGACTGGTGGGAATTGATCAGAAGCCTGGCACTGCTGGCCGCGGTTTTTGCGTTTGCGCACTGGTGGCAGAATGTGTACCACTTTGGGTTGCCACGGCCGCCGGCGCGGGGTTGGCGTGATCCGGATCCACGCGGGCCTCCTGGCCGGCGGTGATCAGGCGCGGCCGTCGCCAGGCCCGCCGCCCCGCTTTTTCCGCGCGGCCTCCGCGTCGAGGCGTTGCAACCCAACTTCCAGGTGCTGGAGCAGGCGGAACAGCCTGGGGCGCCGCAGGTCGATCCGGAGCCAGCGCGCCGCGGCAGCGACCCCGAGATAGTCGAAATACCCGTTTTCGCGGCGCTGGGTTTGGACGGCAAGGAAGAGATGCCAGACGTCGCGGGTGGCGGGTTTGGTTTCCGGGATGCGGCAGTCACAGGTTTTGCAGTCAACTCCGGCATGGTCTTTCCCTTGGGTCTTACAGTGGCGGCAGATTTCGGCGCGGTCCTCGCTATGCCAGGCTTCGAGGACCGCGGTCAGTTTCCCTCTTGCGCCTCGCTGCCGAGGGTGAGGTCGAGGATGACCTTTTCGGCATTGCGCAGTTCGCGGGGGGAGCAGCGGCCGGCAGCCTCTTTCTGGGCCGGGTCGTCAATGGCGGCCAGGACGTAGCGGCCGATGGTGCATTTCTTGCCGACGCCGGTAAGGTCTTCGTTCTCGGTGTGGCTGAGTTCGCGCACGGTGACTTTGACGGGTTCGCCCTTGACGGGCTTAAGGCTGATTTCCTGGGTGAGCATGGGATCCTCCGGAGTGGAAAACGAAAAACGGAACAACGGAAAAATGGAAGGACGGAAAAACGAGGCGGGGAAAGCCGATCGGGAGATCGGCGATCCCAGGGGTACGGTTACGGGGCGATGTAGCCGTAGGTGGCGCCGGCGGTCTGGTTCTTGAGGGTGACCTTGATGGGGGTGGCGTCGGAGTCGTCGGCGACGAAGGCCTTGTAGTTGAGTTCGAGGAGAACGCCTTTGTTGCCGGTGACGGCGGGGGTCTTCTCCTCGAAGTGGAGCTCGGGGATGACGATCTCCAGGGCGTTGTTGGCGCCGATGGCGATGGTGGCCTTGAGCCCGGTCTCGGTGAGATCGGTGGCCTTGGTGAGGAGCGCGGCGTCCTCGAACAGGCCGGAGAGTGTGCCGCTGACGCTGACGATGCCGGGAGCCATGTACCGGCGCTGGCCGCCGCCGGCGATGACGTAGGTCTCGCCGTCGAGGCCGAAGTCGATGTTGATGGTGAGCTTGGTGCCGTAGGGCAGTGCGCTGAAGCTCTGGGCGGCGCCCTCGTAGATCGCGACCTGGCGGCCCTGGAGGCGGGCCAGGGTCGGGGTGGCGGGCGTGGTGAGGGTGGCAGTTCCGCTGTCCGCGCGGCTGGCGCCGAGCAGGGCCAGGCGGCAGGTGAGCTCGCCAGTGGCCTGGATCTCGATGGTGGCGGACTTGACCATGACGCCGTTGTAGAGGGCGTAGCGGGTGAGATCGGTGAAGATGCGCTCGACGGTGCAGCTCGGCTGGGTGAGGCCGACCTTATAAATGTGCGTGTAGTTGGTGGTGCCGGAGCTGCTGGGAGCGCCGAACATCCACCGGAGGAGGTGGCCGAAGATCGTGCAGTCCAGGGGCACGACAAGGTTGCCGGCGACGTCGATCTTGCCGGCGAATGGCGGGACGGGGTTGCGCGTGCCGGTGATGGTTTCTGGGGTGACGAGCTCCTGGCTGCCGGCGAGGTCGCAGGAGTTATAGGGCAGGAGGACGGGGGACTTGGAGGTGTTGGTGACGCCGAAGGCGGCCTCGAAATCGATGTGGATGGGGGCGGTGGCGCCGCGTTGCCAGATGGGAGTGGTCATGGGGTGTTCCTTGGTCTGTGGCCTGGTGGCCGGTGGTCTGTGGGTGGATTAACAGGAGGTGCTGAGAATGCTCAGAGTCCGGTGATCTGGTCCCACCAGGTGGGGCCGCAGAGCTCGCGGAGGCAGGTGCGGATGTAGACCAGGCTCGCGGCGATCACGCCGGCGGCCGGGTTGGTGGCGGCCGCGGTAAGGGCGGCTTCGTAGTCGGTGTTTTCCAGCTTGCCGGTGTAGGCGCGGCCGGAGAGCTGGCAGAGTTGGGCGGTGAGGTCGAGGTATTTCCGGCGGAGGGCGACGACCTCGGCTGATGCGGGTGCGGCCGGGACTAACGCCAGCCCGTGCCGCGCCGCGTACTCCGTGACGGTGGCGGCGGGTTCCGCTCCGGGGGTCGGCACCGGGTAACAGGAGATGGACTGGCGGGCGGTGCCGGCGGTCCACGGGCCGGAGGAGGCGGTGCGGCGGGTAAAATACATCATTGTGCCACCTCAAAAAGACGGATGTTCGTGTACTGGACAGAACTGCCGAGCGAGACGGTCAGAAGCGTGCCGTCAGCGGTATGGTAGAACACCGTCGAGAGACGCTGACCGGCCGCTAACTTGACTTGCGCCGTCGCGTCGGCATAGGAACAGGTCGATCCCTGCACCACCGCCCACTGGAACGCATAGTTGTTCATCGGCCAAGACTGTTGTGCGCCGTTGACGTATACGCCGATTGCCGCCTGCGCCGGCCCCGTGGGGGCGGTGGTGTCGAACATGGAGGCAATAGACCAGTTGATGTGCAGGACGAGATCGTAGGGGGCAGTCCATTCGGTGCCGTTGAAAAACGCGGCATTGCCCGAGGTGATGGACGGGAATTGGATCACGTTTTCCGCACTCGCCGGGATCGACTGGTTTTCGCCTTTCGATCCGTCCTGGAACGCGGATAGCGAAAAGAATCCGCCGACCTTGTTCCACCGCACGCTATCCCACTGGAACGACCCGAGTGCGTACAAGCCGGCCTGCGTCTGCGCCGCCGCAAGCGTACCCCCCATGGCGGTGGGCGCGGTCCACGACCCCCAGACCCCGGCGGAATCCGAAACGGTGATGGTGCCGGTGACGGCTGACGCGCTGAACAGATCAGTGCGGGTGCCGATGGCGTTGAGGAACGC
>CAITSE010000314.1 GCA_903894975.1 uncultured Lentisphaerota bacterium | reverse complement strand
GGAGTCAATACCCCGACCATCAGGGTCGCGTGCGGTTTCGGTAAATCGGAGCGCTGAAGGCGCGGGTCCATAATAGCCTGGGGCAACGCCCCAGGGTGGAGCGAAAGTGACACCGGAGCCCTGTAGGGGCGAACCATTTTGGATTGCGCGAGCATAAGGGATTTGTTTTTTGCCGCGAAAGATCGCAAAGATCGCAAAAAAGAGAATTTTCTTTGTGTTCTTTGCGTTCTTTTGCGGCAGACCATCTTCGGCACGGCCGGCATGAACCTCGAGCTCAACCCGTCGGCCGGGCTCCGGCGTTCTGCCGTTTCAGGAATTCCTGCCATTCCACCGGCAGCAGGTGCATTTTCTTCGAATTACAGTCTTTGCAGGCGGTCACTACATTGCCCCTGGTGCTGCGTCCGCCGCGGATGACGGGCACGACATGATCCATGGTCAGGTCACGCGGCGGCGTGCGCCGGCCACAGTAATGACAGAGACCGTGGCCGAGCTGGTTCTTCCACCACTGGGACTGGCGCAGTTCCCGGGCCTTCGCCTTTTCGCGGCGGACATGCTCCCCGTCCGCCGCCTCAAAAGCCTCCGGCGCCAGACCGAAGCCGTCATTGTCCCGGGTTGAACCGGCGTCAGAATCCATACGGGCGGGGCTCCATGCGAACATTCAACATCCAACCTTCAACATCGAACGGAAATCCTGAGATGCGTTTGAACAGAAGTTCGCAAAGATCACAAAGAAATTCCCATCCTACCCATTAGCGCCCTTTGCGAGCTTCTGTTCAATTCGAATTCATTCAACGTTGGACGTTCAATGTTGAATGTTCGACGTTCGTTTTTTCTTTACCGGATCCGCAGCGTCTCGCCGGAGTAGGTGATGCCGAGTTGTTCGATTTCCACGGCCTTGCGGCCGTTATCCTTGCGGACTTCGCCGCCGATCCAGGCCTTGAATCCGGCGGCCTTGGCGATCTCCAGGCAGCGCGTGGCGTCCGCCGCCGCGACATAGGCCGCGTAGCCCACGCCCATGTTGAAGGTGGCGTACGCCTCGTTTTCATCGAGCCCGGCCGACTGGATGATGGCGTCGAAGACCGGGGGGGGCTCGGGCACGTAGAGGACGCGGTAGACGAACGGCTCGTCCAGACGCATCAGCTTGCGCCAGCCGTGGCCGGTCATGTGCGTGACATAGTGCAGCGGCAGATCCGCCGCCTGGCATGCCGCGATGAAGGAGACATAGATCACCGACGCGTCCAGCAGCGCCTCGCCGTAGGGCCGGCCGTCGGCGATGGGGGTGAGATAACCCTGGGGCATGCGTTCGGCCAGCGCCCGGCACAGGGTCAGGCCGTTGGTCTGCACGCCGGAACTGCCGAGGAAAATCATGACGTCCCCGTCCTGCACGTCGCCGCGGATGCGCAGGTGCTTGGGCCGGATGCGGCCGACGGCGGAACCGCCCAGGACCGCGGTGCCGGGGGTGATCATGCCCTTGAGCGTCTGGGTCTCGCCGCCGCTCCATACGGCGCCGGACAGGCGGCAGCCCTCGGCAAAACCCTCGGCCAGGTCCCGGGCGCGGACGGGGTCGGCAAAGTACGCGTCATCGCCCACGGCCACATACATGGCCACGGCCAGCGGCAGCGCGCCGCAGGCGCAGAGGTCGTTGGTGATGGTGGCCACGTCGTCCACGGCCACGTTCCGGTAGAAACTGCGTCCGGTCAGCTTGTACATGGCGTCGGCCACCAGGACCTTGGTGCCGAGGGCCTCCTCGACATGGGCCAGGAATTCGTCGCCGGCCTCGATCACATAGGCGCTCTCGCCGCGGATGGCGGCGGGCTCGGCAAAGCCGTGCTTCGCCAGGTTCGGCAGCGTCCCGGCCGCGGCGGTCTGACAGGCGCGCTTGAAGGTGTCCAGGACGTCATAATGCACGCCGGCGGCGTCATAGGTCAGTTTTTCAGCCATCGTCGCAGATTCCTTGGCCGGGGTTCGGGAAAGGAAAAATATACCGCGCGAAACCGGTTAAAGAGCGGACCGCCGCGGGTTTCTTGCCACAAAGAACGCAAAGAACACATAGAGGGGGTGAGCGTTCCGGATGGTTGCGGCGGCGACTTCATTCGACTCCTGCCGACGCCAGACGACTCCCGCCGGGGGAGACGAGCCGCCCCGGCAGGAGTCGGCGGAAGTCGAATGAAGTCGCCGGAAATCGAAAAACCCGAACCGGCGCGGCGGGAGCCTTCGCGAGCCATCGACAGCCCCCGACGGCGCTCGACGGCGCTCGATGATTGCCAAACACCACCGACATCGGGCAGCACCGGCATCTGGGGCCGGCCCCTCCCCCGGTCTGACTAAGCCATGTTGCCGCCCGGCATGCGGTGGCTGATAGTATGCGGTGACGCACCCCATAGGAGCCCCAGCCCGTGCCCACCCCCGCCATCTTCGACCCCGCCCACCATCCCTTGACCGCCCCGGGCCGCTTTGTCGTCGGCTGCAATTACTGGGCGTCCCATGCCGGCACCGCCATGTGGCGGGATTGGCAGGCGGACGTGGTGGACCGGGATTTCGCCCGACTCGCCGCGGCCAAGCTCCAGGTGCTCCGGGTCTTTCCGCTCTGGCCGGACTTCCAGCCGCTGACCCTGCTCCGCGGCGGCGGCGGCCGGCCCCGCGAATACCGCTTCGGCGAGAAACCGCTCCCCGACACCGAGGACGGCCGCGCCGGCATGAGCGACGTTGCGCTCGAACACTTTGCGGAGTTCTCCGCGCTGGCGCAGAAGCACGGGCTGCACCTGGTCGTGGGCCTGGTCACCGGCTGGATGAGCGGACGGCTCTTCGTGCCGCCGGCGCTGGAAGGGCTCAATGTCATCACGGACGCCGAGGCGATTATGTGGCAGACCCGGTTCGTCCGGCACTTTGTCCGCCGCTTCCGGGAATCCCCGGCGGTGCTGGCCTGGGACCTGGGCAACGAGTGCAACTGCATGGCGCCGGCCCCAAGTCCCGCGGCGGCCTGGACCTGGACCGCGGCCATCGCCAACGCCATCCGCGCCGAGGACCGGTCACGCCCAGTGGTCTCCGGCATGCACAGCCTGACCCCAGACCCGGCCCAGGCCGGCGGCTGGAGCATCGCGGACCAGGCGGAACTGACCGACCTACTTACCACCCATCCCTACCCGTTCTGGTGCCGCCACACCAACCGCGAACCGGTGGACGCCCTGCGCACCACCTTCCACGCCGCCGCCGAAAGCCGCATGTACGCCGACATCGGCGGCAAGCCGTGCCTGGCCGAGGAGATCGGCACCATGGGGCCCATGGTTTCCGATGACGCCGCCGCCGCGCGCTTCGCCCGCACCAACCTCTTCTCCCTCTGGGCCAACGACTGCCACGGCTTCCTCTGGTGGTGCGGGTTCGACCAGACCGAGCTGGCGCCCGCGCCCTATGACTGGGTCGGCGTCGAACGGGAACTCGGCCTGATCCGCACCGACGGCTCGGCCAAGCCGGTCCTGGGCGAACTCACGCGCTTCCGGGAATTCCTGGACGCCCTGCCCGGCCGCGAGCTGCCGCCGCGCCGCACCGAGGCAGTATGCCTGCTCTCCCGCGGCCAGGACAACTGGGGCGTGGCCTACAGCACCTTCATTCTGGCCAAGCAGGCCAAGTTCGACCTGACCTTTCAGGACGCCGCGCAGCCGTTGCGCGACGCGCCGCTGTACCTGCTGCCGTCCGTGAGCGGCGCCGAACCCATCAGCCGCCGGCGCTGGCTGGACCTGCTGGAAAAGGTCAAGGCCGGCGCCACGCTCTATGTCTCCCTGAACGACGGCTTTCTCAGTCCGTTCAACGAGGTGTTCGGCGCCGACGTCCTGGCCCGCGCCGCCCGTACCGCGCCGGCCACGGCCGTGCTCTCCGGAATCCTGGACGCGCCGCGCCTGCCCGTCACCCACGGCCAAGCCATGACCATGACCGCGCGGACCGCGGAGGTTCTGGGCGCGGACGAGACCGGTAATCCGATCTTCCTCAAGGCCGCCTATGGCCGGGGCACGGTCTACCTGCTGACCTGGCCGCTGGAACTGCAGATGACGCTGACCCCGCTAGCCTTTGCCGGGCCGGCCGCGCCGGCGTTCTGGCAGATTTACCGCGCCGTCGCCGCGCCGTTCTGCGCCGGCCGCGCCGTGCGCCTGGAAAACGCCCCATCCGTGGCCGTCACCGAGCATGAACTGGCCGCCGGCCGCCGCCTCGCCATCCTCATCAATCACGCGCCGGAAGATGTTGCGGCCAAGCTCAAATTAACCAGTGGCTGGAAGATTGCGGCGACGCTGTACGGCGCCGCGCCCACCGCCGCCGGCGGCCGCCGCCTCCCCGGCAACGACGCGCTCATCCTGGAACTCACACGGAGCGGCAAGTCCGGGTGAGAATATGCGCGTCAACGAGTTGCTCACTCCGGATCGGGCAGCACCGGTTCCGCCGGGTCGAAGCCGAGGTTCATGCCGATGGGCTCCGGCGTCTGAAGCAGGCGGATCCAGACGCGGATGTTGTCCAGGATCACCGCCACCACCAGAAGCAGGATGCCCAGGCTCAGCCCCATGCTGACCCAATTGGGCGGAGTCGCGTTCAGATACATGCGGGTGTTGAGGACGCCGGCCCAGGTGGTGACCACGGTCAGGAAGGCGCAGGGCACGATTGTCACCAGGGCATAGATTTTTTTCCGGGCAATGCGCAGGATAATGGTCGTGCCGACGGCCAGGGCCAGGGCAGACAGCGCCTGGTTGGTCACGCCGAAGATCGGCCAGATCGAGGAAATGTCGCCAGTGCAGAGCAGATAGCCCCAGGCCGCGGACACCAGGGCGCTGGTGATCAACAGACCCGGCCACCAACCGGTGCGGCGGAACGGCTTGTACGCATACCCAAACAAGTCCTGCAAAATGTAGCGCGCCACACGGGTGCCGGCGTCAATGGTAGTCAGGATGAACAGCGCCTCAAACAGGATGAGGAACTGGAAGATGTATTTCATAAGCGGCCGAATCCATTCACCCATGTGGGAGAAGATGTGGGCCATGCCGACGGCCAGGGAGATGGCGCCGCCCGGCCGGTGCTCGACGTTCAGTCCGACAAGCTGGTTGAGCATGGGTAGTTCCTCCACATGCATGCCGAGCTTGGCATAGGCCGCCGCCGAGGCGTTGATGGCAAAGTAGTCCGCCGGGATCAGCGTGGACGCGGCAATCAGAGCCAGCAGGGAGATCGCCGCCTCGGTGATCATGGCGCCGTAGCCGATAAAGGGGATCTGGCTCTCCTTCTCGATCAGCTTCGGCGTCGTGCCCGAGCCGATCAGGGCATGAAACCCGGAGATGGCGCCGCAGGCCACGGTGATGAACACATACGGCCACCACGGCCCGCTGAGAATGGGGCCGCCGCCGTCGAGAAACTTCGTGGTGAAACTCATCTGCAATACCGGGTTGACCAGAACCACGCCCGCGGCCAGCATCAAGACCACGCCAATCTTCATGTACGTGCTCAAGTAATCACGCGGCGCCAGCAGCAGCCAGACCGGCAGTGTGGCGGCCAGAAAGCCGTACGCCGGCAGAATCAGCGACAATTGCTTCGTGTCAAAAGAGAACCATGATCCGATAGCCGAGTTCGCCACCACGGCCCGACACAGACCGCCGCGCACACCAGCAACACCCCGATCAACGACCCGGAGAAAATCGCCCCCGGCCGGATTTTGAACATATACAACCCCACCGCCATGGAGATGGGAATGGTCAGACCGATGGAAAACACCCCCCAGGGATTCTGATGGAGCGCGTTGACCACCGCCACCGCCAGGCCGGCCAGCGCGACAATGATAATGGCGAAGATCGCCACCGCGGTCAAGACGCCCGTCATCCGGCCCACGTCCCGCCGCGCGATCAGCGACAGCGAGTGTCCGTCGTGCCGCACCGAGGCGAACAAAATGATCATGTCATGCACGCTCCCGGCGAACACCGAGCCCAGCAGGATCCAGAAAAAACCCGGGCCCCAGCCGTACTGCGCCGCCAAGGTCGGCCCGATCAACGGCCCCGCCCCGGCGATGGCGGCGAAATGATGGCCGAACACCACCCACTTGTTGGTCGGCACATAATCGCGCCCATCCCCCATCCGGAACGCCGGCGTGACCCGGCTGTCGTCCAGCATCAGCACCTTGGCGGCAATGAATGCGGCATAATACCGGTAGGCCAGCGCAAACACGCACAAGGCAACGGCCATCAAGACTACAGCATGCATGAAAAACTCCCGCTGGCGTTTCCCCGGGTTTCAACCCGTGGGAAGAGATTCCGTTTCCGTGGTGCCCCGAAGGCGGGACGGGGTTGACGCGCATTCCGGCGGCGAGCTCGGCGGGGGGACACTAGTGTCGCCTTCCAGCTTGCGATAGAGGGTGGCGCGGCTGATGCCGAGCATTTCCGCGGCCTTAACCCGGTTGCCGCCGGTGTGCTGGATGATCATGTCCATGTACTCCCGCTCCTTGTCGCGGAGAAAATCCCGGAGCGGCGGGGGGGTGCCGGTGACGGAAAACCGTTCGGCCGGCCCGGCGGGGGAAACGGCCGGCCCGGCGGGACGGCGGGAAATGCGCGGGGGCAGGTCTTCAACCCGGATGAGGCCGTCGCGGCAGAGCGTGGCGGCGCAGGCCACGGCATTGCCCAGTTCCCGGATATTGCCCGGCCAGGAATAACGCATCAGCATTCCCAGGACTCCGTCGTCCAGACGAAGTTCGCCGCCCATGGCCTTGGCCTGAAGCCGCAGGAAATGTTCCACCAGCAGCGGGATGTCGCCGCTGTGTCGGCGCAGGGGCGGCAGTTCGACGGGAATCACGCTGATCCGATAGAACAGGTCTTCGCGGAAGGCGCCCATCTCTTTTTTCTCCTCCAACGACTCGTTGGTGGCGGCGATGACGCGGACGTCCACGGCCATATCGGTGGTTTCGCCGACCCGGCGCACCCGCCGTTCCTGAAGCACCCGCAGCAGTTTGGACTGCAGGCCGGCGTCCATGGTGCTGATTTCGTCCAGGAGCAGCGTCCCCCCGTCGGCCGCCTGGAACAGGCCGTCCTTGCGATGGCTGGCGCCGGTGAACGCGCCGGCGGCATGACCGAACATTTCCGATTCGAGCAGGTTGGCGGGAAGAGCCGCGCAATTGAGGGCGACGCAAGGTTTGGCGGCGCGCGGGCTGAGTCGGTGGATCGCCTGGGCCACCAGTTCCTTGCCGGTGCCGCTCTCGCCCTGAATAAGCACAGAAGCGTCGGATTTTGCCACTTTTTCGATGCGTTCGTACAGCAGCAGCATTTCAGCGGATTCCCCGACCATCAGCCCGAAATGCAGCGGCACCCCGCCGGCCGCTTCCGTCAAAGCCGGAGGGGACACCGCGGCCGCCATCTTGCTCCGCCGGGCCAGGGAGTTGGCTACGGTATGACGCAACTCATCAAGTTTGAACGGCTTACGAATAAAGTCACTGGCGCCAAGCTTCATGGCTTCGACCGCCAGTTCCACGGTGCCATAGGCCGTGATCAGAATCACCGGCAGTTCCGGCCGCCGTGACAGGGATGCCTGCAACAGCCCCAGCCCGTCCATGCCCGAGCCCAGACGGACATCGCTGATCAGCAGATCAAACTCCGTCGCCTCCAGACGGGAAAGCGCCTCTTCCGCCGAGGCGGCTCCGGTCACCGCATGCCCGGACTGGGTCAGGCAGACGGTCAGGATCTTGACGATGTTCGGCTCATCGTCGACAAGCAAAATCCGGCTCATGGCGCGTTTTTCTTTCCGTAAATGGGCAATTTCCGCAGCCATTCCTCCGCCGAGCGGGCGGAACCGGCCAGGCTTTCCGTATCATGCTCGGCGGCGTCCATAAAGCCTTGAACACTGGCGTCCAGGCGGCGGGTTTCCTCACTGATCACTTCACAGAGAGAGTTGACCAGAGACCAGTCATCGGTCGTCATGGAACGACGCTCCTTGGCCACGGCTCCGGCGGTTTCGGAAAGCAGTTCGCCGGCGCCGCGGATGGCGGTGAGCGGGTTCCGCACCTCATGTGCGATCTCCGCGACCATCCCTGCGGTGGCGGCCAGACTGTCGCCGGCCGACGGGGCGGGGGTGGCCGCCAGCCGGGACATATCCTGGAACACGACCAGTTGCAGATGGGTTTCCCCGCCCAGCCCCGGGAACTGTTCGCCGAGGGTCGGCAGGACGGCTCTGGCGACTTCGACCAGGGCCGAAAAGGTGGTCCCGTCCAGGCGGCGCATCTCCCACATCCTGGGACCATCGTCATTGCCCGCCCGCCCGGCGGACGGACTGGTGCCGGCGGTGAAAAGACTGGCCAAATCACGGCCGTGCAAAGGCTGGCCCAGGCCGGCTCCGAGCTGATGCACGGCCGCGTCATTGGAAAGAACGATACGGCCGGTGCGGGAAACCCCCAACAGCGGCGCCTTGACGGTGTTGAACAGGATCTGCCCGAGCCCGCGCAGGCGCCGGAGCTGGCCGTCCTGGGCCAGACAACGGTCAGAGATGAATCCCGCCGCCAGCGTGAAGAAGCAGAAAATCAGCACCCGCAGCATGAGATCACGGATCACCTGGGGCGGATCGCCGTAGGGGGCAACGCCAGCGCCCCGGTAGGACAGGAGCCCTTCCATTTCGAGCAGGATCACTCCCGTGTAGAGCACGATGCTGAACAGCGCCACCCGGGTGGCCAGCCAGCCCGAAACCACGATGCCAGCCACCAGAATGACCAGGGGATAAAGGATCGAAAGATCGCTGCGGATGCCGCCGGTGAAATGAACCAACCCGGTGATCACCAACACGTCGACGATGAACTGGGCCGGCATGCTGGCGCTCAGCGCCGAATCGTTGCGGAGCCAGAGCGAAAACGGGATGGTGACGACAAAGGCCAGGCCGACGAAGATATAGAACGGCTGGCTGGCCCCCGTGAACGGCAGCAGGGCCGCCAGCACGGCGAGTAGAAGCAGAAGCAGAAGCAACCGACTAACCATGACCACCACCAAGGTGGGCTGGCTGCGGTGCAGCGGATCTTCGCGCAGGCGGGAAAGAAACCCCATCATGGGGGGACACTCCACTCTCTCGGGGCGCGGTTAGTTGTTGACGATCTCGTGCATCTTGAAGATCGGCAGGAACATGCAGATGACAATGCCGCCGACCGTGACGCCCAGAAAACCCATCAGCAGAGGTTCGATCATGCTGGCAAGCGACTCCAGCGACTTCTCCACCTCGTCCTCGTAAAAGTCGGCAACTTTTTCCAACATCCCGTCGACATTGCCGGTCTTCTCGCCGGCCGAGACCATGTGGATGAGCATGGGGGGGAAACGGAAGCCGACGCCGGACTCCTGGATGGCCCGGGAGAGTGGCTGGCCGTTCTCGACCTTGGCCCCGGCGTTCTTGAGCAGGGAGCCAAGGAAGCGATTTCCCGTCGCGGTCGAACCAATTTCAATGCATTTAAGGATGGGCACACCGCTGCGGAGCATGGACGCCCAGGTCCGCGACATGCGGGCGATGGCGACCTTTTCAATGATCGGCCCGGCCAGCGGCGCCTTGAGCACATACCGGTGGAACACCATGGTACCCTGGTCCGTGGCCAAATATTTACGCAGGGCGTAGATGATCCCGCCAAGAACGACGATGATGATCAGGGATTGGTGTTTGATGGTGTCGCTGACCGTAATGAGAAACTGCGTCGGCGCCGGCAGCTTGGCGCCGAAGTCGTCGAAAATGCGCTTGAATACCGGGACGATGAACAGGATCATGGCCGTGGTCAGAATCAGCGCCATGCCCAACACCATGACCGGGTAGGTCATGGCCGACTTGACCTTGCGCACCATTTTCTGCGATTTTTCCAGGTACACGGCCAGGCGCCCGGTCACTTCCGCCAGGCCGCCACCCATTTCGCCGGAACGGATCATGCTGACATAAAGATCGCCAAACAGCTCATGATAACGCTCCAGCGCCTCAGCAAAAGAGTCGCCGCCCTCAATCCGCAGGCCGATGTCGCGGACAACCGCCTTGAATTCGGGGGTGGCGGTCTGGTCGGAAAGCGCGTCCATGCACTGGACCAGGGGCAGGCCGGCGTCCAGCATCGCCGCCAGACGCTGCGTAAATGCCGTCAGATCCAGCTTGCGCATTTTGCCGATGCCACGGAGGCGGGCCCGTTGCATCGTGCGCTTGCCATCCTTGCGGAGGCCGGCGGCGCGGCGGTCGGTATCAGGAGAATTGGAGGTGGCCATGGGATCGCATTCCATTGCCGGCAGATCCAGCCGGCAGCTTCCAAATTACGGTGCCACAGTTTCCGGTCAACATATCGCGGGACACGGGACTTCCCATCGCGTCAGGCCTCGCCCGAGGTGACTTTCAGCACTTCTTCGATGGTGGTCACTCCTTCGCGCACCCGGAGGAACCCGTGGGCTCGCAGATCAATGAAGCCTTCCGCCAGTGCCACGCGCCGGATGTCGTCGGCATTGGCCGAGCGGAGAACCGCGTCACGGATGCCCCGGGTGATGGGCATGATTTCCATGATGCTCGCCCGCCCCTTGTAGCCGGTATGATTGCACTTGACGCAACCGCGGCCGTGGTAGACCTCGACTCCGTCAAACGTGTCCTCCGGAATATGCCCAGTACGCAGGTATTCCTTGGTCAGGGGAAACACTTCCTTGCAGTTGGGACAGATGCGGCGGACCAGACGCTGGGCCTGGGCCAGCAACACGCTGGAGGAAATCAGGAAGCTGGGAATCCCCATGTAGACCAGGCGCGCCACGGCGCCGGGGGCGTCGTTGGTATGCAGAGTGGTCAGCACCAGATGGCCGGTGAGCGCGGCCTTGACCGCAATGTCAGCCGTCTCATTGTCGCGGGTTTCGCCTACCAGCACGATGTCCGGATCCTGGCGCAGGATGGAGCGCAGCGAGGCGGCAAAGGTGAGCCCCACCTCTTCCCGAATCTCCACCTGGTTGATGCCGGGGATCTGATATTCCACGGGGTTCTCGACGGTGACGATGTTGACGTCCGGCGTGTTCAATTCCTGCAGCGCGGAATACAGCGTGGTGGTCTTGCCGCTGCCGGTGGGGCCGGTGACCAAAATAAGTCCGTGCGGCTGACTGATGGCAAAGCGCAGCTTCTCCAGTGACACAGGATCCAGCCCCAACACGTCCAAACTCTTGGCCAGGTTCTGCTTGTCCAGCAGACGCATGACGATTTTTTCGCCGTGGACGGTGGGCAGGATGGACACGCGCAGGTCAATCTCCCGGCCCTGGGCCTTGATGCGGAAACGGCCGTCCTGGGGAATGCGGCGCTCGGCAATGTCCAGATTGGCCATGACCTTGATGCGGGAGATGAGGGCGTTCTGCAGCGTCTTCGGCGGCGCCGGAATTTCCATCAGGTTGCCGTCCACACGGTAGCGCAACCGGATTTCCTTCTCAAACGGTTCGATGTGAATGTCACTGGCCCGGCGGCGGATGGATTCCATGAGGATCATGTTGACAATGCGGATGACCGGCGCGTCGTCCGCGCTTTCCAGCATCTGCTCGATATCAACATTGTCTTTGTTCTCCTTGGTGACTTCGATGCCGGCATCACCCGCCTCCCGCAGGATTTCGTCCAGCCCCTGCTGACTGCCCTGGTCGGCGCTGGTGAGGGCTTCCTGGATTTCATTTTCCGGCACCGCCACCGGCACCACTTTGCGCCGGGTGAAATCGGCAACCTCCTCCATGGCCACGACGTTCAGGGGGTCGGCCATGGCCAGGGTCACGGTGGATGCCGTCTCCGCCACCGGCACGACGCGGTGCCGCTTGATAACTTCCTTGGGCAGCTTGGCGATCAGATCCTGACGGACCTGGAAATGGGAGAGCCGCAGCACCGGCACCGAAGCGTGCTCGGCCAAGGCGAGGAAAATCTCCAGGGACTGGACCTGATACTCCGCCGTCAGCGTTTTTTCCAACTCCTGCTGCGAAGTCTGACCCAGCGCCCGGATCGCCTCTTCCTGCTCCGCCGCAAGAACCCCCTTCCGCCGGAGAATCAAAAGAATGTTCTCGTTGACGCTGAGAGTGGGGGTTGAGGTGGGCATGGGCGTGGTAACCATCCTCCGGCCGCGGCGGGCGGCTTTTTACGGCATCACAGATTTGCATCGTCTGACAACTTGTAAAATGACTCCCGACGGTTCACTTTTCAAGGAATGTCAGATAAACTCCATGCCAAGGGTGAAACCATGAGTCAGGACACCGGAAAACCGTCTGCCGCCATGGAAGCCTCCGTCCGGGAGGCCATTCAGACCTTCGAATCCATGCTGGAGGTTTTTCCCGAGGATCTCAACGCCTTGGAATCCTTGGTCGCCGCCTACCATCAAACGGGCGACAGGGAAAAACTCGCCCGCCACGGCCGCAGCCTGCTCCAGCTCCTGGCCACCGGCGGCGACTGGCAGCGCATCGGTGAAATCGCCGCCTCGATCCTGGAGATCTTCCCCGACGACCCGTTCTTCCGCGGCATGCTGGAAAAAGCCCGAGACCAGCTCGGCGTCGAAGCCTTCGGTCCTGTCGACAACAAGGACGCCGCCGCCAAAGAAGCCGAAGCCCAGACCACCGACGCCGCCGCCAAAAAGGACAAGTCCGGGAAAAAAGACCGGGATTCCTTTGTCACCCGGGCCATCCCCGCCCAAGAACTCGGGTTTGACCTGCGCGGGGAATTGGACCTGGCCTACCATCTGCTCACCCGCGAAATCATCAACCAGAACCATTACGAAACCGCCATCGACCGCCTCACGGAAAGCAGCCTCAACTCCCGCAACGAATCCCCGCTCTGCTTCCTCCAGGAACTGCGGGAAATGGAACGCCTGGACATTGACCGGATCATCGACTTCCTCGCCGCCGACAGCGGCGTCCCCTTCATCGAACTCAGCCGCTGCGAATGTCAGGAGGCCGCCTACCGCCTCATGCCCGTCATGCTTGCCAAACGCCTCGGCATCCTTCCCTTCGACCATCTCGGCGAGGATCTCATGGTCGCCATCCTGAACCCGGCCTCCAAGGACCTGCGCGACCGCATCGTCCGGCACTTCGGCGGCAAAGTCCACTTTTTCTTCACCGCCCCCGACGAATTCGCCGCCGCCATCACCAAGATCCAAGATATTATCGCGAAAGCGGGCGGCGGCGCACTCTGACCGGGAGCGGAAGCCCCGGGAGGAAATCCCGGCAGACGGGAACTGCGGATGAGGAGTGTTTGACGCTTTTGGGCTGAAGCATGCCCCGTGACCGGAAAGACGCCAAGGGACAGGCGAAAAGGGGTAACGCTCTTCCGTCATCGTCTTTGTGCCCTTGCGGGATGGACACCGCTGCCCCAATGGAATGGACACAGAGAGTGTCACCGCCGGTAACCGGTGGTTGAGCGCAACGACACCACCGGTTATTGAACGGAACATGTCAGCACCCCCGCCGGGCATGCGCGTAAACTTAAGAACCATAACCTCCTGAAATAGAACGTCGAGCATTGAACATTGAACGTCCAACGTCAAATTGAAATTCACACCGTAGGCTTCAGCTCCATCCGGTCAGTTTTCCCTTCAACGTTCAGCGTTCGATGTTCGATGTTCAATGTTCGTTTTCCCTTAATTTGACGCGCATGCCTAAAGGGGTGCCAGCGGCCTCGGGTGAGGGACATAGTCGTGATGGTGTGAGCCGGCGCCTTCAACACCCCCGCGGCGAGGTTTTCACGCTATAGTATTCCGCAAAGATTAGGAAACCATGTGAAACCACTTGAACTTCCCCTTTGGGAGGTAGCCGAAGCTGATGACGAGAAAATCCGCAACTTGCAAGAATCCGGCGCCCTCACCAGACCTCTGGCGCTGGCGTTGGCCTGCCGCGGCATCGGACCCGACGGTATTGCCGATTTTCTCCGCCCCAGCCTGAGCCACCTGAAAGACCCCTATTCCCTCCCGGGCGCCGAAGACGCCTCCGCCCGGTTGTGGGCGGCTATTGCCAAAGGCCGGCAGATCCTGATCCACGGCGATTACGACACCGACGGCATCACCGCCTCCGTCCTCCTCTCCTGGTGCCTCCGCCAGAACGGCGCCCGCACCGAATGCTTCCTCCCCCACCGCATCGACGACGGGTACGGCCTCACCCCAGAATCCGTGGCCAAGGCCTGCCGCGAACACAACGCCATCCTTGTCACCGTCGACTGCGGCATCACCAGCCATGACGCCATCCGCCATGCCCGCGACCTCGGCCTGGAGGTCATCATCACCGACCACCACGAACCCGGCGCCACCCTGCCCGACGCCAACGTCATCATCAATCCCAAACTCCCGGGCGGCCCCCCCGAACTCCGCGACCTGGCCGGCGTCGGCGTCTCCTTCAAACTCTGCCACGCCTTCCTCAAGTACGGCCGGGAACACGGACTCGGCGGCCAAACCACCGATCTGCGCCACGGTCTGGACCTGGTCGCCCTCGGCACCGTCGCCGACATCGTCCCCCTTCTCCAGGAAAACCGCTGCCTCGTCCGCCACGGCCTGCGCATCCTCACCGCCCAGCAACGCCCCGGCGTCCGCGCCCTCTGTGAAATCAGCGGCCTCGGCGACGCCGAAACCATCCGCGCCGGCGACATCACCTTCAAGCTCGCCCCCCGCATCAACGCCGCCGGACGCCTCGGCGATCCCATGGACGCCATGCGCCTCCTCGAAGCCCAAGGCATGAACGATGCCATGCCCCTGGCCCAGTCGCTCGACAATAAAAACCGCGACCGCCAGTTTCTCGAGGAAGAAGCCCTCCGCCAAGCCGAAGCCCAGATCCTCAGCCGCGTCGACTTGGATACCTGCCGCTCCATCGTGGTCTGGGACGAAGCCTGGCCCCAGGGCGTCATCGGCATCGTCGCCTCGCGCCTGGTCCGCCGCTACCACCGCCCCAGCGCCGTCCTCACCCGCGAAGCCAATGGCCAGTGGCGCGGCTCCACCCGCAGCATCCGCGGCGTCAACATCGTCTGCGTCCTGGAACAGTGCAAACAACACCTCTCCCGCTTCGGTGGACATCCCATGGCCGCCGGACTCTCCGTCGAGCCGGACCAGATCGCCCAGCTCGCCGACGCCTTCGAAACCGCCGTCTGCAAAGTCCTGGCCGCCGACGGCATGCGCCCCACCCTGGAAATCTGCGGCTCCGTCGCCTTTTCCGAAATCCATGACCAGCTCCTTGAAGAGCTTCAGGAAATGGAACCTTTCGGCCACGGCAATCCGGAACCGGTTTTTCTGGCCCGCGGCGTCGTCCCGGACCGCATCCTGCCCGCCGGCAAAACCCATTCCCGCGGCTCTCTCACCGACGCCTCCGGCGTACGCCTGGATTTCATCCTCTTCGGCCGCTCCCCCCAGGAACTGCCTGGCGGCCCCTGGGACATCGCCTACTCGCCGCGCTACAACCTATACAACGGCAACCGCTCGCTCCAGCTCCACATCCAAGACCTCCACCCCGCCGGAACCTGACCCGGAACGGATTGAACAGAAGGTCGCAAAGGTCACAAAGAGGATCGAACTCTTATTTACATGGCGAACTTTGCGAGCTTCTGTTCAAATTCTTCAACCCGCCTTATGAAACCCGTCATCCCCACCGTCGACGCCTGCCGCGAACAGGCCCTACGCCTGCTGGATCACCGCGCCCATTCCCGCCTTGAACTCCGGCGCAAACTGCTCCAGCGCAAATGGCCTGTCGCCCTGGTTGAGGAAGTCCTCACCGCCCTCCAAGCCGCCCGCCTTCTCGACGACCGCGCCTGCGCCGAAGCCTTTGTCGAATCCCGCCGCGACCCCGGCCGCGCCTGGGGCATGAACCGCATCCGCTCCGAACTCCGCCGCCGCGGCATCGACGAAGAAACCGCCGGCACCCTCACCGCCCTCCCCCAAGACAGCGCCGAAGCCGACCGCGAACTCGAACTCGCCACCCAGGCCGCCGCCCGCTTCCTCCGCCTCCGCCGCGCCGGACGACGCCCCAAGCCGGACGACGATCCCTACCAGGCCCGCCGCCGCGAGTTCGCCGCCCTCTTCCGCCACCTCGCCGCCAAAGGCTATTCCCCCGACACCTGCCATCGCGCCGCCGAGGCCGCCGCCCCAACGTGAAACAGGCAATCCTGCCTGTCCCTCAACATGCGCCGGGCAATCCTGCCCGGCTTTTCCCACAGAACGGGGCCGCCCGCCCGCCGAATCCGGCACTAGGCACCCCTGTCCTGAAAATGCCTTGCCGGGTGCCTCGAAAGCTCTCGACGGCCATCGAGAGCCCTCGAAAGATTCAACCCGTCTCATACCGAATTCACTTTCAAATCCGTCTCTTGCTCACGCCTCATGCTCCCCCGCCACCACCGGCCCGTGAAATCAAAATTCCGATCCGCGCTTCACCCTCTGGCGGTTCAGGCCTTGGGCTTGGCCACGCCCGGAGTGCCGGGGGCGGCGGCGGCATCTGCGTCCGCGATGTGGAGCTGGCCGAGGATGTTCATGACCCGGTCGGCCTTTTCCAGAGTGCGGTCCAGGAAAAAATGCAGGATCGGGGTGCGCTTGATCTTGATGGAGTGGGCGATCTCGCTCTGGAAACGCACCCGGTGCCCTCTCAGGACGTCCAAAGCCGCGGCCTGTTTTTCGGGGCTGCCGTAGACGCTGACGTAAACATTGGCCTGCGCCAAATCCGGGGAGGTTTTGACGGCGGTGACCGTGGTCAGCGCGGGCAGCATCCCCTTGAGGTCTTTTTCCATGAACTCCCCCAGCAGTTGCTGGATCATGGAGTTCACGCGCAGCATGCGGTCAATTTTCATCAGAGGGTGGCCGCAAGTTTCTCGACGGTGAAGACTTCAATGGTATCGCCTTCGACGAAGTCCTCAAAGTTGTCCATCCGGATACCGCATTCCAGGCCGGACTTGACTTCTTTGACGTCTTCCTGGAAACGGCGCAGCGAGTGGATGCGCCCTTTGTAGATGACATCCTTGCCGCGGCTGACGGTGGCGATGGCGCCGACGCGGACCATGCCGTCGGTGACGCGGCTGCCGCAGACCTTGCCGGCGTTCTTGGAGAGGGTGAAGACCTGGATGATCTCCGCCTTGCCAGTGCGGTTCTCGCGGGTTTCCGGCTTCAGCCGGCCGAGGAGGATGTTCTGGACGTCGTCGAGCAGTTCGTAGATAATGCCGTACAGACGGATTTCCACATCCTCGCGCCGGGCCACGGCCTTGACGTTGGGCATGGCGCGGACGTTGAAGCCCAGGATCATGGACTTCGAGGTGGAGGCCAGCTGCACGTCGTTCTCGGAAATCTCGCCCACGCCGCCGGAGATGACGGTGAGCTGGATCTTTTCCGACTGAATCTTCTTGAGCGACGCCTGAATCGCCTCCAGGGAGCCGCGCACATCGGTCTTGATCAGCACCTTGAATTCGACCTTGGTGCCGGCGGACATCTTCACAAACATCTCTTCCACGGTGCTGGGCACGCGGGAGGCGGAAACGATCTTTTTGAGCTCGATCTCCCGATCCTCAACCACGGCACGGGCGGATTTCTCGTCGGCGAAAATTTCCAGCAGGTCGCCGGCTTCCGGAACCCCGGAAAGCCCCATGATCTTGACCGGCGTGCTCGGACCCGCGCTCTTGACACGTTTCCCGTGATAGTCGATCATGGCCTTGACCCGGCCGTAGCAGCGGCCGCAGACCAGGAGGTCGCCGGCGTGCAGGGTGCCGTTCCGCACCAGGACGTTGGCGGTCGGGCCCATGCCGGTTTCAAGCTGCGCCTCCAGGACCAAGCCCCGGGCCGGAAGATCGGGATTCCCCTTGATCTCCAGCATTTCGGCTTCGAGCACGATGCGTTCGAGAAGATCGTCGAGCCCCTCGCGGGTGACGGCGGAAACCGGCACCACGGCGACATCGCCGCCCCAATCTTCGGCGTTGACGCCTTCTTTCTGCAAGGAAACCTTGACGCGGTCTGGATCGGCCCCGGGCAGATCCATCTTGTTCATGGCGACGATGATCGGCACCTTGGCCTCGCGGGCATGCTGGAGCGCCTCGATGGTCTGAGGCATGGCGCCGTCATCGGCCGCCACGACCAGGATGGCAATGTCCGTGGTGCTGGCGCCGCGGGCGCGCATGGAGGTGAAGGCTTCGTGTCCGGGGGTGTCGATCATGGTGATCGAGTGCCCGTTCCAATTGACCACGCTGGCGCCGATGGACTGGGTGATGCCGCCGCGTTCGCCCGCGGCCACCTCGGTCTGGCGGATGGCGTCCTGCAGGGAGGTCTTGCCATGATCGACATGGCCCATGAAGACGATCACCGGCGGCCGCGGAACCTGGTTGCCCTTGTCCTCTTCGGCGGCGGCATCGCCCTCGGGGCGGAGTTTCGCCCGGGCCGCGACATTGCGGCGCTCGCGGATGAAATGAATGCCATGGCGCTGGCAGATCTTCTCGATGATGTCGATTTCCACCGGCTGGTTGATGGTGGCGAACACGTTCATCATCATCAGTTCCGCCACCAGCTCGTTGGGCTTGCGACAGATGGCTTCGGCCAGTTCACGGACCGTGACGGCGCCCTTGAAGTGAAGTTCCTTCGGCGGCGTCTTGGGCGCCTCGGCCGGGGCGGCGGCGGCCGCTGCTGCGGCGGCAACGGGACGGGCGGTGGCCTTCGAAGCCGGAGCGGCCGGAACGGCGACGGATTTTTTCCCGCTCAGGTTCAGAACGGCTTCCAGATCCTTCAGGACAGCCGGGGCCGGGGCGGCCGCGGCAGGACGACGGGAGAACGTCTTCGGAGCCGGAGCGGCCGGGGCCGGAGCCGGCGCAACCGGCGCCGCGGCCGGCTTGGCGGCGGCGTCACGGCGCTGGGCAAAGACCTTCTCCTTGACAATGGCGGCGATCTCTTCTTCGATCGAACTGGAGGCGCTCTTCACCTCGCAGCCTTCCGCCTGCAACAACTCGATAAGCTCGGCGTTCGTCAGGCCGAGTTCTTTGGAAAAGACATGGATGCGGATCTTACTCATGATCGTTGCGCGTCTCCCGCCGGGGCGTGAACCCCGGGTTGCCTGCGTTCCGGCGACAAAGGCCGCCGGGTCCGTGCGTCACCCGCCGATAGCCTTGCGGGCGATGGCCATAATCTCCGCGGCACGTTCGGCCGCAATGCCTTCAATGGCCGCCAGTTCGCTCTCTTCAGCGGCCAGCAGTCCTTCCAGCGACGAATACCCGCTCTTGACCAGCTTTTCGGCGGTTTCCATGCCAATGCCCTGAATCTGGCCCAGCGCCTCGGTGGCCCGGTGAACCTTGTCTTCGAACCCAAGATCCTCCGGCGCCTTCTCGATGCGATTGATGTCGATCTTCCAACCGGTCAACTTGGAGGCCAGCCGGGCGTTCTGCCCGCGCTTGCCGATGGCCAGCGACAGCTGGTCCTCCGGCACGGTCACAGACACACTGTGCGGTTCTTTGTTGACTTCCACCGCGCTCACCTTGGCCGGCTGCAGCGCATTGGTGACAAACTCGCGGATGTCGTCACTCCACGGAATAATGTCCACCTTCTCGCCGGCCAGTTCGCGGACGATGTTTTTGACGCGGGTGCCGCGGACGCCGACGCAGGCGCCGACCGGGTCCACGCGGGAATCCGTACCATGCACGGCGATTTTAGTCCGGTAACCCGGCTCCCGGGCGATGGCTTTGATGGCCACCAGGCTTTCCCCGATTTCGGAGACTTCCCGTTCAAACAGGCCGCGGACAAAGTCGGGGGCGGCGCGGGAGACCACCAGGCAGGGACCGGGCTTGTCCGCATTCACCTCGACGAGCAGGGCGGTGATATGGTCGCCCACCGAATAGTCCTCGCCGGGAATGCGTTGGTCGCGTACCATGACCCCTTCGGCGCGCTGAAAATCAATGAGAACCTCTCCCTTTTCAATGCGCCGGACTATGCCGACCAGGAGGGTGCCGATCTTGTCTTTGTATTCTTCCGCCGTGCGGACCTTTTCCGCCTGGCGCAGCCGCTGCAGGATAGCCTGCTTGGCCGTCTGCGCGGCGATCCGGCCGAAATTGGCAGTGTTGAGCTCACAGTCCAGCACTTCGCCAAGCCCGGCGTCGGCTTTCAGCCGCTGCGCGTCCACCAGGGTCAGTTCGGTGTCGCGGTTGACCACCCGTTCCACCACCAGTTTCTGGACCACGGCGCGGATGTCACCCGTTCGCGGGTCGATCTTCACCCGCAGATCACGCTCAATCCCGAGGGACTTGCGGACGGACGCGACCAGGGCCTCTTCGATCAGCGCGACCAAGGCCTCCCGCTGGATGCCGCGTTCGGTCTCCAGGTATTCCAGCATCGCCAGCATTTCATTGTTCATCGTGCCACCGTCCTGCGTTACCCCTGAGAGGGTTCAGGCAACAAAACTACCGGGACGCTCACCGCCACGCGGCGGGCATCCGGCATCTTCGTCACGTCCAGCTTGCACTATAGCGGATGGCACCTGCTTTACAACTATCGTTGCAGAAGGTCTCGGTTACGGTATGTTATGCGTTCAGATTACCCGCGGCGGGGGTTGGGACACCAGGTCCGGCAACCCGCCCGCATCAGGGTTCACACGGCGGGCACGTGATCCCTATTACCTTTTTCTAAGGAACATACCGTTCGTGAAACGGCAGATAGTCATTTTAGCCGCGCTGGTGGCGGCCGCGCTTCCGTCCTTTGCCGGCGCCGCGCCGGGAGACGCCGCCCTCCTCAAGCCCGTCGAAGTGACTTGGCAGGCCGGGGGCGGAAAAAGCTTGGAAATCCAGGCCGAGAGCGCCGAAAAAGCCGGCAACTTCAAAAATGCCGCCAAGCTCTACCAAAGCATGTACGAAAGCGCGGAAACCATGCGCGGCCGCGCCTGGAGCCTGCAGAAAGAATGCGAATGCTGGTTCGCCGGCCGCTATTATTTCAAGGCACAGGAGCGCTACAAAAAACTGCTGGAATCCTATTCCCCCTATATCCAGCTCAAACCGGCCCTGGACAACCAACGCGAGCTGGCCCGGGTCCTGGCCTCGGGGGAGGCCTCCGCCCTGAATTTTAAAAACGTCGCCTTGGCCATTGACGTGTACGACCTGGTTCTCCGCATCGCGCCCGCCGGTGAAAACGCCCCCCAGGACATGCTCCGCCTCGCCGCCCTCCAGGTCGATGCAGAACGCACCGAGGAGGCCGTGGCCACCTACCGTGACGTCTGCCACCGCTTCCCCCGCGCCCCGGAAGCCGCCACCGCCCGCATGAGCGCCGCCAAACTTCTGCTGGCCGAAGCCAGAACCGGCGACGGCGACGGACGGCTGATCCGCCAGGCCCGCTACGAACTCGAACGGCTCCAGCTCGATTTCCCCGCCGACCCCCAGATCCCCGAAAGCAAGCTGCTGCTCGCCCAAATCCGGGAAAGACAGGCCCGGCAGCGCTATGACTTGGGCGTCTTTTACCTGCGCCGTTACAGTTACCGGCCAAACACCGCCCGCCGGTACTTCTATGACGTCATCCGCCTGTATCCGGGCACCGCCGCCGCCATTGATGCCAAACTCCAGCTGGCCAGGATCGAACCCGGCCCGGGTGGCGACGGCCTTCCCGGCAGCATGGACGGAACCACGCCGCCGCCCGCTCCCGACCTGCCGCCGCAGCCGGCCCGCTGGCTGAAGCCGCAGGAAAATGTGGAGAAATATCTGCTGCCCCTTGAGGACTACAGCGATTACCTGCACAAACGGGACAAATAACCTCCCCCGCCGGATGATCGCAAGGATCTCCATCATGCCGTTCCCCACTTCACCCTCCGCCTTCCGGATGTACCTCCGTCTCCTGGCCGCGGCCCTGCTTGCCGTTGCCGCCGGACTGACCGCGGGCTGCCAGGGCTACCATCAAAATGTCATCTCCGGAATCGCGGGCAAGGATCAGGGCCCGCTCATGCATGAGCAGATCCGGACCGTCGGCATCGGCGATTTCCGCAATGAAACCGAAGATGCCACTCTCACCGCCCACCTCCGCCAGAAACTGGCCGATTATTTCATGAACGACGGCTCACTCTCGGTGCGCGACCGTAAAGACGCCGACGTGATCGTCCAGGGCCGCGTCCTCAACACCACCTCCAAGGGCATCGGCTTCAACCGCCGGTCTCAAAGTGTGCGTGACCAGAACAATCGCGACAGCTACCAGACCACCTCCTACGAAATCAGCGTCACCATCGAATACGAAGTCCGCATGCCTGGTCTCCGCCGGCCGGTGCTGGAAGCCCGCCGCGTGATCGGCGTCGCCCCCTACTCCTCGCTCCAGGACTTCAATGTCGCCCGCGACGAAGCCGCCCACCGCGCCGTCCAGGATGCCGCCCAGAAAATTGTCGCCGAAATCACCGAGGCCTGGTAATCCTAATCCGGTCCACGAATTCCACGAATCCGCACGAACCTGACCGGATTTTTTCGCTGGCACCTCCTTTTACGGCATCTGTTTCGTAAGATGATTCGTGGAATTCGTGGAAAATCAGTCAAGCTGAGGGTGGGATCATGGAATGCGAACTCCGCATCGGTCAGGGCTTTGACGTCCACCGCATCGTCCCCGGACGGCGGCTGATGCTGGGCGGCGTGGAAATCCCCTGGGATCGTGGCGGCCTGCTCGGCCATTCCGATGCCGACGTGCTCCTGCACGCGGTTATGGACGCCATCCTCGGCGCGCTCGCACTGGGCGACATCGGCCACTGGTTCCCCCCGGGTGATCCGGCCTGCAAGGACGCCGACAGCGCCCGCCTGCTCCAAACCATCCTCACTGATCCCCGAACCCACGGCTGGGAAGTCGTCAACCTGGACGTCACCCTGCTCGCCGAACAGCCCAAGATCGCCCCCCACGCCGAAGCTATCCGTGCCCGCCTGGCCGCCCTCCTGAAGGTGCCGGTTGCCCGCGTCTCCCTCAAAGCCACCACCACCGAAGGCCTCGGCTTCACCGGCCGCGGCGAAGGCATGGCCGCCCAGGCCGTCGTCCTCCTGCAGCACCGCCCCGCCGGGACAACGGGGTAACAGCGAGGATCGCCGACGTCACACCATTTTCTGGCCGACGGCGGCCAGATAGGCATCGAGCGCGGCGGGGAAGGGCTGCAGTGCGCGACGGCAGATGCCGAGGACGTGGGCGATGGCCACGCCGTAGTTGGTGACGGGCACGCCGGCCCGGACACAGCGCTGCAGGCGGAAGGTCATCTGCCGCCGGTTCCAGGTGCAGGCGCCGCAGTGGATGACGAGTTTGTAGGGGGTCAGATCCTCCGGGAAATCACGGCCGCCGCGGACATCCACCGTCAGCGCCCCGCCCACGTACTGCTCGAGCCAGCGCGGGATCTTGACCCGGCCGATATCGTCGCCGATGGGATGATGGGTACAGGCTTCGGCGATGAGGATGCGGTCGCCGGGCCGCAGCCGGTCGATGGCCGCCGCGCCGCGGGCCTGGGCGGTGAGATCGCCCTTAAACCGGGCGAAAAGGATTGAGAACGAGGTCATGCGCACCTCCGGCGGCGTATCGGCGGCAACCTTGAGGAAGGCCTGACTGTCCGTCACCACCAGGTCGGGGGAACCCCGGAGCCCGTCCAAGGCGGCGCGAAGTTCGCGTTCCTTGACGACCAGCGTCCGGCAATCGGCGTCGAGCAGGTCGCGGATGACCTGGACCTGGGGCAGGATCAACCGTCCTTTCGGCGCTTCTTTGTCAATGGGCACAACCAGCACGGCCAGGCCGCCGGGCGGCAGCAGATCGGCAACGATGGCCGGCGGTTCGGCACTCTCGGGGGGCATGACCCGCTTGATCTCCCAGCGCAGGGATTCGATCCCCTCGCCGGTCCGGGCGCTGACCACAGCCGTGCCGGCGGCGCGCGCCGCGACCCGCCGCAGCAGGTCTTCATCCGGCCGTGCGGCGTCGGCCTTGTTAAAGACCGTCAGCACCGGGATTTCCGCGGCGGTCAGTTCCGCCAAGAGCGACTCCTCGAACTCCGTCCATTCGCCGGAGGCGGCCACGATGACGGCCAATTCCGTGCGTTCGAGAACCTTACGCGTGGCCTGAAGGCGCTGGGCGCCGAGGGCGCCGGTGTCGTCCACGCCGGCGGTGTCCACGAACACCACCGGGCCGGCCGGCGGCAATTCCATGGCTTTTTCCACCGGGTCGGTGGTGGTGCCGGCAATCTCCGAGACGATGGCCACCTGCTGACCGGTCAAGGCGTTCAGCAGCGAGGACTTGCCGACGTTGCGCCGGCCGAAGATGCCGATGTGGAGGCGCAGGCCCCGCGGTGTGGTTTCGGCCGGGCTCATGGGCGGCTCCCGGCGAAGAGATGGAGGATGAACGGATTCATGCGCACAAGATAGCCCGGGCGCGTCAGAAAAACGAACGTCGGACATTCAACCTTGAACCTCGAACGTCCAATTTGGAAAAAGCCGGTAGACGAGCCGTAATCCCCCAGATGCCCATAGCCATCAGGTCAAGCAATTTTTTGAGCGTTTTCTCTGCCGTCCGTTGTAGCAACGTGGTTGCACCACGTTTCCGCGGCATCGTCGAAAGCCGCAGCGGTGAACGTTACGACACCGGCCTGGGAGGATTTGCCGCCGCCACGGGCTCGTGCGGCGCGTCGGAACACGGGCGGCACGCCCGTGGCTACAGCGATTCTCGTACCCCTGCGGGCATGCGCGTCAACATTAAGAACCACGATTGCGATGACTGGCGGACGGGGTGGCTCCTTCTTATGGTATGATATTTCGCATCCTCCCGTCACGCCCCTGCTTCCGGAGCCGACGTCATGACCACCACTCACAGCTTATGCAGCGTCTTTCTAGTCCGCGGCGAGCACCTGAACCATCAGGGGCATCTTTTCGGCGGAGATCTCATGGCGGAAATCGATTCGATCGGCTTCTGCCTGATGCGCAAACTTTGGCCCGACCTGACCTTCGTCACCCGCGCCGCCGAGATCGAGTTCATCGCTCCGGCACGCCTGGGAGAGATGGTGGACTTCGAGGCCGTCCTGGAACGGACGGGCAACACCTCCGTCACCGTCACGGTCACCGGCCGGGTGGGCGACCGGGAGATGGCCAAAGCCCGGATGATCTACGTCTGCCTGGGCGCCGACAAGAAAAAAACGCCGGTGCCACCCCTGGCCTGACCGCGCAACCGGCAGCCATAGCCGTGACCGTGATGGAACGGCCGGATGTCCGGCGGAAAAGGTGTAGGAACGTGGTTGCACCACGTTTCCGCGGCATAGCCACCGGCCGGCGGCGTTGAACGTTCCGAACCCGCCAGGGGACTTCAGCCAACGCGACGGCCTGTTCGGCGCGTGGGAACACGGGCGGCACACCCGTGCCTACATAATCACCCGGGCCGATTGACCTTCAACCCGGGCGGCCGGATTGGGAGTTTGATGCGATGGAGAGGGAAATCGCCGATCGGGAGATCGGCGTTCCAGGATATCGCAGACCTCAGCGAGGGAGACGGACGTTTTCCTGCATCCGGGTATCCGATTCTTTCTGCAGGCGGAGGTAGAAATCACGGACCGCCTGCTCGCCCTTCTGCTGGTACAGCATGCCTTCCAAACGCTTCTTCTTATCGGCAAAATCTTTTTCCTCGGGCGGACGCGAGTTTTTGAGATAGACCAACATGGCGCCGTCGGCAGTACTCTGAGCCGGGGCAAGCTTCCCGGGCTGGATCTCTGCAACCGCACTGGCAATCGGGGAGATTTCCCGATCCATGACGGCTTCGGCCAGGTTAAACGTCTTGATGTCGGTGAAGCGAAGCGCGCCCTTGGCGGCGGTAAACGTGGCGCCGCCATCCATTTTCTTACGCAGTTCGGCGTAGGTGTTCTGGGCTTTTTCACGGGCCAGACGCAGCGAGTTTTCTTTCACCAGAAACTCTTTGACTTTGGCCAGAAGCGTCGGTTCATCAGCGACGGGCAGGCGCCCCGGACGTTCGCCGCTGACGATGGCGATGTAATAAATGCCGCGTCCCTTGATGATATCGGAAAGCGTGGACTGCGGATTGCGTGTGTTCATGCGGGAGGCCTGCGCCTTCAGGCCCGCTTCGTCCAGGAACGGGGGCACCGGGTCGCCGGCGGCGAACCAGTCGGATTCCTGAAGCGCGATGTTGCCAGTGGCGGCCAGGGTGACGAAGCGCTCCAGCGCCTGGTCCAGAGGCATGCCGTTGGCGACGGCCTCATCGATCTGGCCGCTGAATTTTTTGGCGGCCTCGGCAGCCAAGCTCTCGGCCCGGGCGGCCGTCAGGGTGCGGCGGATCTCATCCTTCACCTGGTCGAGGGAGCGGGGGCCGCGGCGCTCGGTCAGGCGCAGAATCGTGAAGCCGGTCTCGGATTCCACCACCGGGCTGATCTCGCCGGCGCTCTTGAGGGCCAGGGCGGCGGCGGCCACGTCCTTGTCCACATCCGGGCGGCCGGCGAAGACAAAGCCGATGTCGCCATCCTTGCCGCGGCTCCGGAAGTCATCGGAATCCTTCTCGACCATCTGGGAGAAGTTCGCCCCGCCGGAGGCTTTCTGGCGCAGCGAGTCAGCCTCGCGGCGGAGGCCGGCCTTTTCTGCGGCGGTAGCGCCGGCGGCCAAGCTCAGGACGAGCTGCTGGACGCGGGCTTCTGCGCGCTGGTAAACGGCCTGGTTGCGTTCGTAGTCCGCGGCGATTTTCTCCTCGGAGATCCGGGTCTTGTCTTCATAGCTCTTGACCGGGAACAGGGCCAGCTTAAGGCGGGTCTGCCCGGGAATGTAATACGAGAGCAGCGCGTCCTGAATCTGCCGGAGTTCGCCCTGAAGCTGGGCGCGTTCGGCGTCAGGAAGAGCGGTATTGGCCAGACGGCGGCGGATTTCCAGTTGGAGATCCTCCGGCGTGACCCCGTTGACGAGCTTGGCCCGGAAAGGCTCGACGGATTGGATATACCAGGCCTTGGCCTGCTCGTCGGTTGCCAGGGCCTTGGCGGCCGCGATTTCGTCGGACGCGGTAAAGTTCAGCACCGCCGTCTCATGCCGGCCGTAGAAGCGGCCAAAGATTTCGCGCACCTCGGCGGGGGCGATGAACACGCCGTCCATGGCCTTTTCCTCCATGCGGCGGATAACCATGTTTTCGCGGACGATGGCGTAGAAACGGTCAGCGTTCATGGAGCGCGTCAGATCATCGCCGCCGCGGCCCAGGTTCAGGATAAAACGTTCGAACAGGGCACGGTCGAAGCTGCCCTTCTTGTCGCGGAACATCGGCATCTTCTGGATTTCGGCGCCGAGTTCCGTGTCCCCGACCTTGTCCAGGCCGAGACGGCCCGCGGCGGTCAGGACGCGCAGGCGCCAGAGAGCCGCGGCGACTTCAGCCTCCTCCTGGTTGCGCCCCCGGGCCAGATCCAGGTACCCGTGCTGGGTGCCGAGCTGCATGCTGAACTGTTCGGCGGACAGCAGGTCCCGCAACTCCATGATGTTGACCTTGTTTCCGT
Organism: uncultured Lentisphaerota bacterium; assembly: GCA_903894975.1. Classification (GTDB taxonomy): domain Bacteria; phylum Verrucomicrobiota; class Lentisphaeria; order Oligosphaerales; family CAITYL01; genus CAITSE01. The sequence goes on along the minus strand of CAITSE010000314.1, from coordinate 5,926 downwards.
ACATCGTGCCAACGTTGGCGCCGGATGAGAACCAGCCGCCGGCGGACGAGAAGGACGAGGAATTACCCCAGAGAAAGACGAAGGGGACAATGATAAGAATGCCGATAACCAGAAACGCCGCCCGCGAATGTTTCTGGCAAAGCTTATTGATCGTGGTGATGAACATGAATGTCCGCCCTTTGGTTTCGGCGCTGCCGCCGGCAACAAGCCGGCCGCATGAACCGCATAAGATAAACCCCGCACCCCTCGCCGCAAGACCACCGGCGGGGGAATTGCGTTTTGCTTTAACAGGAGGCAACCGAGGAAACGGAGAAGGCCCTCACCCTCCGTTGTCTCCGTTCCCTCCTGTTCAAACTTCGTGGTGAATCATTCAAACTCCTCCGCGCAGCCCGGCGATGGCGGCTGCGACACCGTTTTTGGCGCGGAAGACGCTCGTTCCGGCCACCAGCAGGTCGGCCCCGGCCGCCACGACCCGTGCGGCGTTGGCGACGCCGATGCCGCCATCCACCTCGATATGCACCGGCCGCCCGGATGCCGCCACGGCCCGGCGGAATTCGGCGATCTTCGCCAACTGGTCTTCCATGAACGGCTGGCCGCCGAACCCGGGTTCGACGGTCATGACCAGGATCAATTCGATCTGTCCAAGAAACGGCAGCAGGGCCGAGGCCGGTGTCTGCGGCCGCAGCGCCAGCCCGGCGGTCGCGCCGGCAGCATGAATCGCAGCGAGCGTGGCGCCCACGCCGGACTGCGCCTCCACATGGATCGTCACCTGGTCCGCGCCGGCCTGGATAAACGACGTCACGAACCGGTCCGGACACTCCACCATGAGATGGACGTCAAAGGGCAGGCGGCTTTCCCGGCGCAGCGCCTCGACCAGAGCCGGGCCGATGGTCAGGTTCGGCACGAAATGCCCGTCCATGACATCCAGATGCAGGACATCGGCGCCGGCCTCCTCGATCCGGCGCACCTCGGCCGCGAGCTGGCCGAAATCGGCGGCGAGCAGGGAGGGGGCGATCAGAATCCGGCCAGGAACAGGCGCCGGCAAGGGATGGGATGACATGGTCGGGGACTCCGGTGAACATTGAACGTTGAACATCGAACATTGAACGTTCAACGCTGAACGTTTAAAAAAAACGTTTTTGAACAGAAGCTCACGAAGGCCACGAAGTTTTCCCGTCAACCTGGATGATTCATGAGAGGCCGGCCCGCTCCATCACTGTCGCGGCTCTGACGGATTCAGAATTAAACCCCTTCGTGGTCTTTGCGAACTTCTGTTCAAATTCCGAACGGTTCGACGTTGGACGTTCGGTGTTCGCATGAATGGCGGCGGCGGAAACGTAGCACCGGGCAGAAAGCGCGCAACCGTTTGGCATCACGCGCACACCGGGTTACGTTTTGGAGACATGCGATTTTTTTACCATCCGGAAATTCCGGCCGCCGGCGGCGTGACCCGGCTGGGCGAGGAGGAGGCGTTCCATGCGGTGCGTGTGCTTCGTCTCCGCCCCGGTGACGCTTTACGCCTACTGGACGGGCACGGCCGCCGCGCCGAAGCCGAGATCGAATCCGTGCTGCGTGAAGGCCGCCGCGAGGCCGTAAATGTCCGCATCGTCCGCTGCGAAGCGTTCACGCCTCCCGCCTGCCGCCTGCGGCTGCTGGTGGCGCCACCCCGGGCCAAGCTTTTCAACCAGCTCCTCCGGGATGCCGCGGAACTGGGGGTCTGGCGGATCACGCCGATCCTTTGCGAATTCAGTACGGCCCGGCCCGACGGCGAGGCCGCGGACCACTGGCGCGCCGACCTGGTCAGCGCCGCCAAACAGTCCGGCAATCCCTTCCTTCCCGAACTCGATCCGCCGCAGTCTTTCGCCGCCGCCCTGGCCGCGGCCCCCGCTGCCGGTGTGTTCGGCGACGTGGCGGACGCCGATGCCCCCTTCACCCTTTCCGTCCCCCCGCCGCCGGAACTGGCCGTCTGGATCGGCCCCGAGGGCGGCTTTTCCCAGGCGGAACGAACGCGGCTGCTGGAACATGGCTGCCGCCCCCTGCGCCTGGGCTGCTGGATCCTGCGCGTCGAAACCGCCGTGACCGCCCTGCTCGGCCACCTTCTGGGAATCGCCGGACATGATCTTGCCTGCCATCCGCATTCCGCCTGACCAACCCCGGCTCTGGCTGGAGGCCGTGGGTGACCTCCGCGGCGTCCGGGCCGTGGAACTGCCTGCCGCCCTGCTGGAAACGGCGGCAGAACCGGTTCCGCCGCTCCTGCGCCGGCTCGGCCTGAGCGTTCTCCATGCGGACGGCCTGCTGCCCTCCGGATTCCTGGCCCATTTTACCGCCGCCACGCCGCCGGTTCGCGAACGGCTGGTCCTGGATCTGCGGCGGGCTCTCGCCGCCTGCGGCGCCGCCGGAGTCCGCAACCTCACCCTGGACCTGGAACTCCAGGAACCCGCCCAGGGCTCGCTCCAGGCGGACGCCGCCCCCCTAGTCCGGCAAATCCTTGCCACCATGATGGAACAGGGCATGACCTTCTGCCTGCCCCTGCGCCTGCCGCTCTCCTGGCCCGGCTCCCGGGAATGGCAGGCCGCCGCCAATCTCGCCGCCGAAGTCCTGCACCCCGCCTGCGCCTACGCCCTCACCTTGGAACTCGGCGACCTGCCGGCGGACTTCCCTTTCGAGTCACACATCCGCGAACTCGGCTTCCACCTGCAGATCCTCCGGCTGGCCTACACCCCGGCCCTCGGCGAAACCCCGACCACCGCGCAGGTGACGGAATGGCACCGCATCCTGCAGCGGCAGGGCTTCAAAGGCGTGGTCGTGTTCTGCCCGCGCCTGTCCTCCGTCGATGGCATCCGCGACGCCTGCCTGCGCCTCGATGCCCTGATCGCGGAAGCCGGCCTGGCCCCGGCCGACGCCAAGACGGAATGATCTTCCCCGGAACAGGCTGCGCAACAATGGACTTGATGGACTCGATGGACTTGATGGACGGGGAAGGGTTCTGAATCCATAGAGTCCATAGAGTCCATCAAGTCCATTCAGCCCTTCCGAGTTTAGATTATCCGCTCCCATCACCATTTCTTTTAAGGCTCCCTCATGTTTCCCGACATTCTCCTGCTCGCCCTCAGCCTCGCCCTCATTCTCGGCGCCAGCGTCCTTTTCACCAACGCCGTGGAAATGCTCGGCGAACGGCTGGGCATGCACCAGGGCGCCACCGGCAGCATCCTCGCGGCCGTCGGCACCGCCCTGCCCGAAACCGTCATTCCCATCATTGCCATCCTCTGGTTTCGCGACGCCGCGGCCCAAAATGTCGCCGTCGGCGCCATCGCCGGCGCTCCGTTCATGCTCGGCACCCTCGCCTTCTTCGTCACCGGCGCCGCGGTGTTTATCTTCGCCAGGCTCCGCCGCCGCACCGTCACGATGAAAGTCGACATGAACGTGTTCTCCCGGGACATGACCTTTTTCCTGGCCTGTTACGGCTTGGCGGTCGGCGCCACGTTTTTCCACGAGCAGTTCCAGATCAAGGCCGCCGTCGCGGTCATCCTGCTCGCCGCATATGTGTATTACACCTATGTGACCATCAAAGGCAAGGCGGCGGAGCTGGAGGACGTCGAGGAACTGTACCTGTGCCGCCTCTTCAAGATGCAGCCGGGCATGCTCTGGGTGGTCATCCAGATCCTGGTCTCGCTCGGCATCATGGTCTTCGGCGCCCATCTCTTTGTCGGGTGCACGAAGGAAGTGGCGGAAATGGCCGGCATCTCGCCGCTGGTGCTCTCGCTGATCATCACCCCGGTGGCAACGGAACTGCCGGAGAAATGCAATTCCGTACTCTGGATCGGCCGTAAAAAAGATGCCCTGGCCATCGGTAACATCACCGGCGCCATGGTCTTTCAAAGTTGCTTCCCGGTCGCGTTCGGCCTGGTCGGCACCCACTGGGACCTGATCCACGAAAACCATGGTGTGACCATGTATTCCGCCGTGGTCACCCTGGCCTGCGGCGCCCTGATCCTGGCGGTGGCGAAGTTCGCCAAAGGCAAGGTCGGCAAGATCCTGCCCTGGCTCCTGCTCTCCGGCGGCTTTTTCTACGCCCTCTTCATCGTCCACCTGCTCCGGCAGAAGATGTGAACAACGCCGGCATCATGGACGGGATGGACACCATGGACGATATGGACGGGGCGGGTGTCCATATCGTCCATATTGTCCATATCGTCCATATTGTCCATATCGTCCATCCCGTCCATCCAAATCCTCCCTGACATGATCCGAACCTTCATCTCACGCAAACTCCACCCCGGCCTGCTGGCGGCCGTCTTGTGGTTGACCGTGGCCGGATCGGCGGCCCTCGCCGCCACCACGCCGCCGGCCGCCGCCGCCTTCCCGCCCGCCCTGGAACAGTACGCCGACGGCCAGGTCCAGAGCACCGCCGCCGTGCTCGCCGGCCGCCTGCAGCATACCCCCTTCAACCTGCTCGCCACCCTGCTGTTCGCCGGTGCCGTGCTGCACACCTTCTTCACCCACAAGTTCCGGGAGATGGCCCACCGGTTGCAGCACCGCGCCGGCGGCCAGGAGCCGACCCCGGCCGCCCTGGCACTGAGCCGGCTCCTGCATTTTCTGGGCGAGGTCGAAGCCGTGTTCGGAATCTGGGCGGTGCCCCTGCTGATCCTGATGGCCGTCCGGATCGGCGGCGCCCAGACCCTGAACTACCTCAACCATCGGGTGAGCTTTATCGAACCGGTTTTTGTCGTCGCCATCATGGCCGTGGCCTCGACCCGGCCGGTCCTCCAGTTTGCCGAAGGATTCCTGAGCTTCTTCGCCCGGCTCGGCGGCGGCGGCGCGAAGGCCTGGTGGTTTGCCATTTTGCTCATCGGCCCCCTGCTCGGCTCGCTCATCACCGAACCGGCCGCCATGACCATCGCGGCGCTCCTGCTTTCCCGGCAATTCTACCGCCGCCGGCCGGGGCCGCGCCTGGCCTACGCCACCCTGGGGCTGCTGTTCGTGAACATCTCGGTCGGCGGGCTCCTGACCCATTTTGCCGCGCCGCCCGTGCTGATGGTCGCGGCGCCCTGGCAGTGGAACAGCCGGTTCATGTTCACCTCCTTCGGCCTGCCCGCCGTCACCGGCATCCTGATCGCGACCACGCTCTGCGGCCTGGTGCTGCGCCGCGATTTCGCCACCCTCGCCCTGCTCCCGGCCGGAACCGGCGAACGCAACGACGGCGAGGACGAAACCACGCCCGCCCGGACGCCTATCCCGGCCTGGATCATTGCCGGCCACCTCCTCTTCCTGGCCTGGATGGTACTCTGCTGCCACTACCCGGTCATGATCATCGGCGGCGTCCTCTTCTTCCTCGCGTTTCATGAAATTACCCGGGAGTTCCAGCACCCGCTGAACCTGCGCGCGCCGATCCTGGTCGGCTTCTTCCTCGCCGGCCTGGTCGTCCACGGCGGCCTGCAGCAGTGGTGGATCGAACCGGTCCTGGGCCGCCTCGGCGAACTGCCGCTGCTGTTCGGCGCCCTCGGCCTCACCGCCTTCAACGACAACGCCGCCGTTACCTACCTGGCCACCCTCGTGCCCTCCCTCACCGACGGCATGAAATACGCCGTCGTCGCCGGCGCTATGGCCGGCGGCGGCCTGACCGTGATCGCCAATGCCCCCAACCCCGCGGGACAGTCCATCCTCGACCGCCATTTCCAGGGCGGCATCGCCCCCCTGAAACTTTTCCTCGGTGCGCTGTTCCCGACCGTTGTGGTCACGCTCTGCCTCCTGGCCGGCTGGTTCCTGGCCCGGAACCCGGGATGAACCGTAATGCCTCAGTTACGGGAGGTGCGCTGGCTTGGGGGGGCTTGGGAAGATCTCCTGGCCGAGGTCAGCCTGGGAGTTTCCGGCGAGTAGATCCAGCGCGGTTTTGAGTGAGCGTGCGGGATCTCGGCCTCGTTTTTTG
>CAITSE010000313.1 GCA_903894975.1 uncultured Lentisphaerota bacterium | reverse complement strand
CTTCGACGTTCAACGTTCAATGTTGAATGTTCGACGTTCGCATTTCCCTAATCATGCAGATCCGACCAGGCGGGGAGGGAGAGGTCGCTGTCGCGGGTCAGCGACAGGACGCGGCCGGTCCAGGTGTCGACCATGACCAGGGCGCGCTGGTTGCCGGCGCCTTCGCGGGTGCAGATGACATGGCGGCCGTCGGGCGCCCACGACGGGGATTCCCACTTGCCGCCCTGGGTGCCGGGTACGACTTCGGCGCGGTGCGCGCCCCCGGTCATGTCCATGACCATGAGGCTGTACGAACTGCCGCCGCCGCCGGCAAAACAGATCTTGTTCGACACCGCCGACCAGTCCGGGGAGACCGCTTCGCCGCAGCCCGTGGGCAGGGGGTCGGGACGTGCCGTGCCGCCGGCCGCCGGCAACAGGTACAGGTTCGGCCGGCGCGCGCGGTCGGAGACGAAACATATCTGCTTGTCATCCGGCGACCAGCACGGGGAATAATCGACAAAGTTGTCACTGGTCAGCGGCCGGACGCCGCCGCCGTTCAGGGTCATCACATACAGGTCCACGCGCCGGTCCTTGCTCAGGATCAGCGCGGCGCGGCCGCCGTCATGCGAGAGCGCGGCGCCGGCGTTCAGGCCGGGGAACTGTGAGATGCGTTTCACGCTGCGCCGGACCATGTCGGCCAGGACCACGTCGGTGTAGTTCTTCTGGTACAGGGTGTAGACCAGGTCATGGGCGCGGGGGCCCCAGGAGGGCTCGGTGGAGATGCTCTTGTTGTAGGTAAGCTGCATCATGTCGCTGCCGTCGAAATTGCAGAGGAAGATCTCCTTGTAGCCGCGGGCGCCGTTGACAAAGGCGATGTTGGTGGCGCACAGCCCTGGCACCTTGAACAGCCGCTTCAGCAATTCATCGACCGCCTTGTAGACGACCCAGTCCCGGCGCGGGCTGATGACGGTCTGGGTGAAGCGGATCTCCAGGCCGTCGGCGGAGGTCACCTTCATCTCCAGAGTCGGGGAGGAGCCATTGGAATACACGGCGCGGAGGCTGTACTTGGCCTTGGCCGGGGTCGCGCAGATCGTGAACCAGTCGCAGCGTTCCAGGGTGCTGACGAGTTTGGCCCGGATTTCCGGCGGCCCCTGGAAATCGACCAGGCAGATCCCGGGGTTCAGGTCGGCCGACTTGGTCACCGTCACCTGGGCCTCGGCCTCGGCGCAGAAAAACGCGGTGGCGCTGCCCAGGAACAGGAACGCGGCGGCCAGGAAAAAAACACGGGAGAGACGGGACGGGATGGAAGTGGTCATGGCGGAAATTCCTCAGGCGCGGGTTCGCCGGTTGGAGAACGCGGAACTCCCGCGGCGTATTCAGGGTCGGTTGAAAAATGGTTCCGGCCACGCCGGAAAAAGCAACATCATGCCGCGCCGTGAAAGTGCAAACGCCGGAATCCGCACAACCCGGGAGGGCGGGCTTCAGCCCGGCAAACTGGGAGGGCGGGCTTCCAGCCCGGCGAACCCGCCTTTGTTTTCCCGCCAAGTCGCCAAGTCTGCCAAGAACCCATTCCCCGTTTTTCTCCGCGAATAAACGCGAATGCACGCGAATCCTGCCCGGCTCCATTAGCGTCCATTCGCGTTCATTAGCGGTTTAACCGGCCTTCCCCCGTTCCCCGTTCGACGTTGGACGTTCGATGTTGAATGTTCGACGTTCGTATTCAATTAGTAATGCCGATTAATGATTAGGACCGGAAAGTTGTTGTTTAGCCGCAAAAGAACGCAAAGAAAAGCGTTTTTCAACCGCTGACGAACGCTAACGTTGCGCTAACGGTGTCCCGTCCCATTAGCGAACCGTTAGCGCCAGTTAGCGGTTTAACCGGCCTTCCACCGTTCGATCTTGGACGTTCAACGTTCGATGTTAGACGTTCTTATTAAATCTGTTGCGTTACCACAAAGAACACATAGGAAGCCTGTTCCCGCCATTGTCCACACCCTTGGGATCGCCGAGCCCCAGCTCGGCGCGAATTCCCATTCCAAACGCTCCCCGGACAGTCTCCCGCGGCGCCGCGGAGTCCGCAGAGAAAACCCCACCGCCCCACCGCCCCACCGTCACACCGCCCCACCGATCCCCCCCTCCCACAGACCACAGACCCACCGGCCACAGACCTTATTTCCCCAACCGCTACCTTTAAGTAGTCGCACTCTCCGGCACCCTTGCGTACATTCATGGAATGAAAGCTAAACCAGCCATCCCCCACACCCGCGCTCTCGACATTGAATGCGAACGTCGAACATCGAACGTTGAACGTCCAACGTCGAAAGGGGGACGGCGGATTTTAACCGCTAACGGACGCTGACGGTTCGCTAACGGGGATTGATACAGTTAGCGCAGGGTTAGCGTAAGTCAGCGGTTTAAAAACGCTTTTTTTGCCACAAAGGACACAAAGAGCACATAGAGGGCGGTTTTTTTTTGCGATCTTTGCGTTCTTTTGCGGCTGATATTCAGGCGGGTTCGCCGGGCTGGAAGCCCTCCCTCCCAGTTTTCCGGGCTGGGCGATGACGGGTTTTCGGGTTATACTGGAGCTTGGCCGATTGGACGCTGAGGCGGTGTTCCGGCCGGGGCGGGAATTTTTATGGCGGAAGCGGATCTGAAAACCGAAATGGCGGCGGCGGAAGAGCTGCGGCTGGTGAAGCAGGCGCGCGGCCGGTTCGTGGCCATGGCCGGCGCATATTCGCTGGGCTGTTTCAATGATAATTTCTTCAAGCAGGCCGTGATCTTCCTGGCCATTGCCGCGGGACAGGAACAGTTGGGCGGGGCGGCGGCGGCCTTGTTCGCGGTGCCGTATCTGTTGTTCTCGGCGCCGGCCGGGTGGCTGGCGGACCGCTTCCCCAAACGCAATGTGGTGATCGGCACCAAGCTCGTCGAGATCGTCGCGGCCTTGTGCGGCGCGGCGGGGGTGCTGACCGGGAGCTGGGTGCTGATGCTGGCTATGGTGTTTTTGATGGGCGTGGTCGCGTGCATGTTCAGTCCGAGCCTGAACGGGTCGATCCCGGAATTGTACCCGGCGGGGTATGTGCTCAAGGCGAATGCGCGGTTGAAGGTGGTGACGACCATGGCGATCCTGGGGGGAATGATGCTGGCGGGGTACGCGCTGGCGCAGAAGGCGCCGTTCTGGCAGGGGGTGACGGTCGGGCACTGGCTGGTGGCGGCCGGGGTGATGGCGGCGGCACTAACCGGGTCGGCCGCGAGCTTCGGCGTGGCGCGGCGGCCGGCGGCGAACCCGGGGCTGGCGTTCCCGTGGGCCGGACCGTGGTCGACGATCAAGCGGCTGGTGCTGATCCACCGGGATCCGGCGCTGGCGGTGATTCTTTGGACGGACGCGTTTATCTGGGCGCTGGGCGCGCTGGAACTGCTCTTGATCTCGGCGCTGGGCACGAGCGAGCTGGGCTGGAGCGAGGCGCAGGCGGCAAACCTGATGTTCGTGGTCATGGCCGGCACGGCTGTCGGCGGCGGGCTGAGCTCGCTGGCGGCGGGCAGGCGCTGGCACCGGGTGCTGGTGCCTGCCCTGCTGGTCCAGGCGGGAATGCTGCTGCTGCTGCCCTGGGGGCTGGCGGCGCTGGGCACGCTGGGGGGGCTCGGGAAGGTCCCGTTGTATCTGTTGATGCTCGGATTGGGCATCGGCGGCGGGCTGGTGCTGGTGCCGTGCGAGAGCTTTATCCAGGTCCGGCCGAAACCGGAGGAGAAGGGCGCGGTGCTCTCGGCCGGAAATTTCCTGGTGTTCTGCGGAATCATCGTGGCCGGCGCCCTGGTCTATGCCAACGGCGCGTATTTCCATGCCGCCCCCTCGGTCGTCCTTTGGTCCGCCGCCTGGGCCTGCGCCATCGTCGCCCTCAGCCTCTGGTTCGGCCTTCGCAAATGGCTCAAATAACCATGCCAAAACCCAACCGGTCAGACCTTAGGCCGAAGAGTCGGAGAGATGACATTCTCTCATCTCCCCGAACCCCTCTGGAGAGGGTCTTTGACCCGTTTCCTTTTGAAAAAGACAGGCGTGGCGAAATGCGCTGGCGGCCGGCGCGTGGTCATCTCGCCGACGTTCTCTCCGCCAGCGG
>CAITSE010000312.1 GCA_903894975.1 uncultured Lentisphaerota bacterium | reverse complement strand
GTCGAAGAGGATGATCGCCTGTGGAACTGTTGGCATACGCAACCCTACCGCCGTGCGACCAGGCGTGCGAACCGAGCGCCAGGACCTCGATACTCGATCCACCAACCCGCCGATCCTTGCGTTGAGGAGCCGGGTATTCAGGGCAGATACAGGATCGTTGCGGAGGTGGTACCCCGCGGGAGCTGCAGGTCGCGGCCGCTCGCCGGCACCGGGTTGCCGTTTGCCGTAACCGATTGGATACCGCTGCCAAATCTGCATGGATAGACAAGCCGGACGTGAGGCGGCGGGGGTTGCGTAATCGTGATCTCCACCGCCCGAGCCGACTTACGGTGGGTCAGCCGGTAACCAAAGTTCTGTCCGTACACAGTGGCCGCATCGGTGACCCCGACCGACTCGCCCTCGCCCAGCCAATGCGGCATCACGCCGGCGGCGAGGTAGATCTGGGCGTCGCCGTCCTCATCGGTCTCGAAGAAAAGGATATCGCGTAGCAAGGTCATGAACTCCGCGCAGGCCCAGCCGTGCGGGATGTCGCCCATGTACCACTGGGGCGGCATTTCGGCGAAATCCTTGGCGATGGGATAACAGTGCTGCTCGTTCCAGGAGCCCAACACGACTTGCCAGGGGAACGGGGAGTTGTCGCGCGAGACCGTGGCGAAACCGGCATTACTGACCAACCAGCCCAGGCATTGGTCCATGCGCTCCGTGTTGCCGATGAGCAGGAATGCGTGAGCGAGCTGAAGAGTTAGATACGGGCCGTAGCAATGCCATGCGCTGTCGTGGCGGAAGCCGCCGTCGATGAAATGGCCCCAGATCGTCTCCAGGGTCATTCGGGCAGCCAGATCGATGTCGGCACCGAGTTTCGCCCCGTCGTAGAGGCGACAGGGATGGAAGTACGCCACCGTGCCGACGATGGTCGAGTCGAGCAGCCCCACATCGCCCGGTCCGGTGGGGATGAATGTCTCCCAGAATCCGCGCTGATGCTGCTGGTCGAGTACCCAACGAATGGAGTTGATCGTGGCATCGCGCACCGAGTCATAGGCGCGCCAGATCTCCTCGGCTTCACTCGCGCCGATACGCTGGGCCAAACGGGCGGCTTCCCACAGGCCGGCAAGGCTCCAGTATTCGTCCCAGAAATGCGGCTGCCCCTTGCCTCCCAGGTGTTCGGCACTCCAGCCGCTGGGCAGCAGGCCATACTGGGTACGATTGTCGCGAATCCAACGAGCACCCTCAATGACATAGGGCGAGAACAGCCCCCTGCCAAAATTCGCAGGGCCGCCGAGGATACGATCCAGCCGACCGAACGCCCACAGCGCCTCGCCGTTGGCGTCCCATTCCCGGTCGTTCTTCTCGTGCACTCCGCCGAAGAATCCGTGAAGAGACACGCCATCGGACCAGTCGTAACCAAAGTTGAAAACAGAGGGATGCCAATAGCCGAGCTGGCGCTGGGCCAGGTTGCGATCGCCCACGAGCGCGCAGGCGATGGCCTCGACAGAAGAGTCCCGGATCCAGAACTCGTCGTAGATGGTAGGTCCGGGGTGGATTTGGCCGTCGTCGGCAAGGATGAGCAGATTGGCGCGCGATGTTCGATACAGGTTCCACAGGTGCGCGACCGTCGGGGGCAGGGAAGCCTGCAACCCAGAGGAGTCCAGCTTCGCCGTCCACCAAGAACGGTTGGCGTTGTCGAGTGTATCGCGGTCCAGGGCACGCAGCATCGCGATGTCGCCGGGGCCGCGGAAGTCGTCCACCGGCAATGTCGCATCGAGGGCGAAATTGGGCTGGGCCGGGGTAAGGTTGGCCGGCCACAGGAATGCGCCACTGCACAGGCCGCCGATGGTATCCGCGGCGAGGGTCCAGCCGTTAAGCGCTCCTGTAGTTGCAAGTTGGCGGAAGAACCCCTGCGAAAGATAGAATTCGGGGTCTCGCGACGAGCCGTTGCCGTAGGTGCCAAATGCGGCTGGTGCACGGTCAAAGAGCGGACCGTTGCTGGTATTGATACGTAGCCGCTGTTCGGCCGGGAGGTATTGCAGGAAGGTAAGGCGCCGATCGGCGAAATAGCGGCCCGCGCGATCATGCCGCCCAAAACCGGTCGGTCCCGTGGGTGCAACCACGAGGCCGAACATCAGCGATGCCGCCGCAGCTTGGGTAAGCCGCACATTGAACCGCGCCAATACCACAGACCGCTGGTCGACACCTGCAGTAGTGGCGAAAGCACGCTCCTGGACTTCGCACCCAAAGCGCGACTGCCAGGTAGTGATCACTACCGGCAGATAGCCGCCGTCCATCTGCTGCCGGAGCTGAGGCACGGCACTGCCTGGAGAGGCGAATTGGGGGAAATCGAACTGGCGTGACGCAGGATCGAATAGAAAGAAGCTTAGCGCGTATTCATCGTATACGGGTTCAATTTCGCCCGCCTGCCCGACCAGACACTCCTGAGGCGCATCCTTGACGCCAATCATGTTCCAATAGCGGTAATTGGCGTTGGATGCGAACGCCTCGGCGAGAGAGTCGAACAGTCCCGTATCGTACGTATCCGTCCACCGGCGAAAGTATTGCTGCACCCACCAGGGCAGCGGCTGCTGGCGCCCCTCTCCGTGTATCCGCCACATCACCTCGTAGAACATCTCCTCGAATGTATGGACTTCCATAATCGTCTCCTTTCCGTAGTTGTTCGGTTGAACCCGGGTTTGCGCGGAGGGCGCGGGAAGATAGCGCGAAGCCACGCCACTTCAAAGAACCCGGGCCGATAGGTCATTCCAAAGGCATCGCACCAGCCGCAGCCCCGCCAATAGTGAGTGGCAGAGCGCCTAGTCGCCCTCGATCATCGGTGGAATCCCGGGAGGCCCCGCTCGATTGCGCCGCCACCGATATAGCCGGCCGTCCAGTTGACCCACCCGCGGCACCGCACATGGTCCCCGCGCCATGAGAACAACAATCCTATTCTTTGTTACATTTGCCATGACCTTCGGGTTACACGCCAAAGTCGTCACCCGCCCGGTACACTACGAACAAGCCGGGGTGAGCCTTGAGGGGGTTCTTGCGTACGACGACGCGGCGAAATCCGCGCGGCCCGGAGTGCTGGTTGTGCCCGAGTGGTGGGGACTAAATGATTTTGCAAAGGACCGGGCCCGGGCACTGGCGGAGCTGGGCTACGTGGCGTTTGCCATCGACATGTACGGGGCAGGCCTCGTGACGACCGATCCCAAGCAGGCGGGCGAGCTCGCGGGGCAGTTCTATGGCAAGCCGCTCATGGCTGAGCGCGCCCGAGCCGGACTTGACCAACTACTGAATACATGGTTGGTCGACCCGCGCAGGGTGGCAGCGATCGGCTTCTGCTTCGGGGGTTCGGTGTGCCAAGCCCTTGCCTACAGCGGTGCGCCGTTGGCAGGCATCGTGAGTTTCCACGGTGGCCCGGTTCCGGTTCCTGCCGGTGCTGCCGCCAACATCAAAGCGAAGTTCCTGATCTGCCACGGCGCGCTCGATCCATTCGTGAAACCCGACGCCCTGGATGAATTCAAAAAGTCACTCGACCAGGCCCAGGTCGACTACCAGTTCGTGAGCTACGCCGGCGCCGTCCATGCATTCACCAATCCTGACGCCGACAAGATCCGGGAGTCCACTGGACTCAACGGCATCGGCTACAACGAGCCGGCTGCGCGGCGCTCCTGGCAGCACATGAAACTGTTCTTCGGCGAGATCTTCGCCACGAGGTGATGCGTCACCTGAATCTCGTCACATCGTCCCTGGCACCCGGCCCGTTGGCCTTTCATGAGCGCGGGCCTTGAGTGAATGTCCGGCTCGGCCGCTCATCCCCTCTATCGGTGCGGCTCAGCGGAACAGCAGGTACCGGATACTAAACTGCAGCCTCTGGTCATCCCCGGTGTTCCCGTTGCGCACCGCTCGAAAGCCATAGAGGTACTCGAGACCCAGCGAGATATCGGCGACCGGCGCCCATATCAGGTTCGCCTGAACGTAGTCAGCACGGTCGTAGCCGAATCCGCCAAACTCCGCAGGACTCTTCATCTCTACGTATCCGTAGGTTGCAATCGAACGCCACCACGATCACGTCCCAGTTCTCCTCCAGCGGAATCTCGGTCTTGAGCGGCAGCGTGGCAGACATGGTTGTTTCCCTTGGGTTCGAATGAACAAAAATCCAAAATCGGCAATCGCAAATCTAAAATACGTTCAGCCGTCTTCCTTGATCCCGTATTCGTCGAGCTTGCGGTAGAGCGTGCGACGGCCGATGCCGAGGCGGCGAGCGGCCAGAGAGCGGTTACCCTGGCACTCCTGGAGGGCGCGGACAATGAGAGATCGCTCCTGGGAGGCCAGATCCAGGGTCGGGCTTTCCGCGCCTGCCGCCGCAGCCGCGGCGACGGCCTTCGGCTCCAGGGCGGCGGAAACGCCGGCACGGACCTCGGGCGGCACGTCGCCGAGCGTGAGACTGGTGCCGCGGGCCATGACCACCATGCGTTCCACCGTGTTGCGGAGTTCGCGGACATTGCCGGGCCAGGCATAGGCCGTGAGCACCTTCAGCGCCTCGGGCGTGAAACCGTTGAGGGTCTTGCTGTTTTCCCGGGTGAATTCCTTGAGGAAATGGGTGAGCAGCAACGGCACGTCCTCAAGCCGGCGGCGCAGGGGCGGCAGTTCGATGCAAACAACATTGAGCCGATAATAAAGATCCTCGCGAAAGCGCCCGGCGTCCACCAGCGCTTTCAAGTCCTTGTTGGTGGCAGCGATGAGGCGGACGTCGATCTCCACCGTGGCGGCGCCGCCGACCCGTTCGACGTTGCGGTTTTCCAGCACGCGCAGGAGTTTGATTTGGGTGGAGGCGTCGATCTCGCCGATTTCATCCAGGAACAGGGTGCCGCCGTCGGCCCGTTCGAAGCGGCCGAGGGTGCGCTCGTGGGCGCCGGTGAAGGAGCCCTTTTCATGGCCGAAAAGTTCACTTTCCAGCAGGTTCGGGTTCAGGGAGGCGCAGTGGACGACCACGAAAGGCTTGGCCGCGCGCGGGCTGAGCCGGTGAATAACATTGGCAATCCGCTCCTTGCCAGTGCCGCTTTCGCCGGTGAGCATGACCGTGGAGCGAGCGGGGGCAACTTGGCGGACCATCTCGAACACAGAGTTCATGGCCGGGGAATTGCCGATGATCCCTTCCATGCCGAAACGCGGATCAAGCTGCCGGCGCAACGCCTCGTTCTCCGCCCGGAGCCGGCGCGATTCAAGGCCGCGGCGGACGACCATCTCCAGGTTGTCCAGATCCACCGGCTTGGCCAGGTAATCATAGGCGCCGTGGCGCATGGCGTCGACCGCGGTCTGGATGGTGCCGTAAGCCGTGAGCATGATGACCAGGGGCGGATCGGCCAGCGTCTGAATGGCCTGGATGAACGCCATGCCGTCCTGGCCCGGCATGCGCAGGTCGGTGAGAACCAGGTCGACGGCGTGTTTTTTCAGCAGTTCCAGGCCGACTTGCGCGTTTTCAGCGAGCAGGATCTCGTGGTCGCCGCGCAACGCCCGGGCCAGGCCGTCGCGGGTGTTGCGTTCGTCGTCGACAATGAGGATGACCGGTTTTGCGCTCATAACCCTGATTCCAAAATTGATCGCAGGCTATCCACGAATTCCACGAATGTCACGAATGTTGTTAAAGTGCATTAAATTCCATCGCAAAATGATACGGTTTGAAAATGCGTTCTTTCAGCCTTCGTGCAAATTCGTGAAATTCGTGGAGAAAAAGGCCGGGGTTCACGTCTCCCCGTTTCCAGCCGGCGGCGATGCCGGCGCCTGGAGCAGGCGCAGGCGGCGGTCGCGCAGCGGCAGGCGCACGGTGAAGACGGTGCCGGCGCCCTGGACGCTCTCAATGCCGAGTTCGCCGCCGTGGGCGCGGACGATGCGGTCCACGATCATCAATCCCAGGCCGCTGCCGTCGGGACGGGTGGTGTAATAGGGTTCAAGAATATGCGGGAACGCGGCGGGGTCGATCCCCTTGCCGGTATCGGCCACGCGCAGTTCCAGGAACTGATCGGACTCCGTGCAGGCGAGACTGAGCCGCCCGCCATCTGGCATGGCCTGAACCGCGTTCTTGAGGAGATTGTAGAGCGCCTGCTTGAGTTGGTCACGATCGCCCATCACCACCGGCACCTGATCGGGCCAGGCGGCCTCCACCAAAACGCCGCGCCCCTCGATCTCTTCGCGCATGAAATCCAAGACTTCCGTCACCGGCTCGCGCAGGCTCACCGGCTCCAGCGTCGGCGGCACCGGGCGCACCGCGCGCAGGAAATTCCCAACGATGCCGTCCAGGCGGCGGACTTCCTCCAGCGCCACGTCCGCCAGCTCTTTCTGTTCCGCGGCAAAGGCCTGATCCGGATGCCGGGCCAGGTTACGCTGGAGCAACTGGAGATGGATGGTCAGGCTGTTAAGCGGGTTGCCGATCTCGTGAGCCACGCCGGCGGCGAGCATGGTAATGGCCTGAACCCGCTGCGACTCCAGGTGTTTCGCGGCGTCCTGGTGCAGCGCGGTGACGTCATGCAGGATCAGGATCGCCATGGGAATCCGCCCGCCCGAATCCGGCAGTTCCTCGCGGTAAGGCACCAAATAAAAATGCAGGAAGCGGTGGGTCGGATAGAACACCTCGATCTCCTGCAGCGCCATCCGCCGCCATTCGGCGGGGTCGGATTCCATGATCCGCGGCCACTTCACCTCGCGCAGGAACCGGTCGATCCGTTGCCCCGGCGCGTCTTCTGGCAGCCCCAGCAGCGTGCGCGCCGCGGTGTTGACGTACTGGATGTGCAGGGAATGGTCGATGACCACCACCCCTTCCTGGATGGTGTTGAACACCGTTTCCAGAAACCCCTTTTCCCGCACCAGCCGCAGGACGTACGTCTGCACGCTGGCCGGGTCAAGCCGGCTCAGCCGCTCGATCAGCCGGTCAAGAAAAGGAGTGGGATTCTTCATGCCGCCGCGGTCCGGATTGGGAGAAAAGGGTGTTGCGCCAACTTGGCACAACTATAACCTCTTTTGAACCGAAGGTCACCTGGGAACGCCGAGCCCTAACTCGGCGCGAATTCCGCCAACGTGAAACGGGCAATCCTGCCTGTGACCAACGTGGAATGGGCAATCCTGCCCGTTTTTGCCTGGAACGCCTGGAATTCCCGTCCTCTTGGCCTCATTTATTGCGGACGTACGTCCCAACTACAACAAATGGTGAAAACTCGCGTGGGTTCACCGGTTTCCGGCATTCATAATTTCCTGGATTTTTTCAAACAACTCATTCCGGGAGAATGGTTTTTGAATTAATCTAAGATCATCATCCAAAACGCCGTGGGGGGCGAGAACGTCGGCGGGATAGCCGGACATGAACAGGCATTTGAGGTACGGATCAAATTCCCGCAGCTTTGTGGCCAAGTCCAAGCCGTTCATCTCCGGCATGATCACGTCGGTCAGGAGCAGGTTGATTTTGCCGGCGTGCTCCCGGGCCAAACGCAGGGATTCGCCCGGGGAATTTGCCGCCAGCACGGTATAGCCCTGCAGTTCGAGCATTCTCCCGGTCAGACTCAGAAGGGCCCGATCATCTTCCACCAGCAGAATGGTTTCATGGGCGAGTTCTGCAGGTTTTGGCGAAACGTCCGGCGGCGACGCCAACTCCGGGCTCATATGCCGGGGCAGGTAGATCGTGAAGGTGGCTCCCTGATCCGGCTCGCTGGAGACGTCGATCCATCCGTTGTTCTGCTTGACGATGCCGTAGACCGTGGCCAGCCCCAGGCCGGTGCCCTCGCCTGCCTTCTTGGTCGTGAAGAACGGTTCGAAAATGTGGCTCAGGGTCTCTTCGTCCATACCGCAACCGTCATCGCTCACGGTCAGTCCCACATACTCGCCGGGGACAAGCCCTGGTTTCCCGGCGCAGGCGGTCCTGTTGAAAACCGTATTTTCCGTTTTGATGACGACCTTGCCGCCGCCCGAGATGGCGTCCCGGGCGTTGATGCACAGGTTGGCCAGGATCTGGTCGACCTGGGACGGATCTACCCTCACCGGCCACAGGCCGGCGCCGGGCTGCCAGACGAGTTCGACGTCCTCGCTGATGAGCCGCTTCAGCATGGTGAGCATCCCGTCCACTGTCGCGTTCAGATCCAGAACTTTGGGGGCAATGGTCTGCTTGCGGGCAAAGGCCAGCAGTTGCCGGGTCAGATCGGCGGAGCGTTTGGCGGCCTTGCGGATTTCCTCGAGGTCGGCATGAAGCGCCTGCCCTGGAGTCACCTGATCCATGGCAAACTCGGTGTGTCCGATGATCACCCCCAGCATATTGTTGAAATCATGGGCCACGCCGCCTGCCAGGCGCCCCACCGATTCCATCTTTTTCGCCTGCTGGAGCTGGGCTTCGAGCGTTGCTTTCTCCGCCTCGGCCTGCTTGCGCAACATCGCCTCGCCGAAGTTTTGCGTGATCGTTTCGAGCGCTTCGACCGCCTCGCGGGTGAACCGCCCCTTTCTGCGGTCGTTGAGCTGGAGCAGCCCCACAATCCGGCCTTTGGCCCGGATCGGAACCAAAACGATGGAGGCATACCCCTGATGAATGCATTCGTTACGCGGGTGAAGCCGAGGATCCTGCCCAAGCGGGATGTCGAGCAGCGGGAAGGAATCATTCGTCCAGCAACTTCCCCCGGGGGTGAAAAACGGATTAGCCGGATCCGTCTTGCCGGAAAGGACCAGCCCGCAGGCGCATTCCAGGCTGACACGGCCATCTTTGTCCCGGCACACCCCGCCATCCGTGTCACGCGCGGCGAGCAAATTTTCTTTCCGCAGAAAATCCCGGGAAAACCCTTCCTGAGAGAAATACGGAAAATCCTCTCCATCCTGCAGACGGAGTCCCACGGCATCACTTTCGGTCCCCGCCTTCACGGCGGCGAGGATACGCTGGACCGACCCGTGCAGGTCGTCAGACTCGTTGAGGATGCGCAGGATCTCCTGGCCCATGGCGTTGTAGAGTTCTGCCTGCTTGCGGCTGGTGATGTCAAGGCAGTGGCCGATGTAACCCAGGAACTCCCCCCGGCTGTCGTAGCGCGGGCAGCCGTCATCCTGGAGCCAGCGGTATTCGCCGTCGTGCCGGCGCAGCCGGTATTCCATGCTAAAACGTTCCCGCCGGTCAAAGGCTTGGACGTACACCTCAATGCAGCGCTTAAGATCTTCCGGATGAACGCCTTCAACCCAACCTTCCCCGGTTTCCTGCGCCAGCGTGCGCCCGGTGAATTCAAGCCAGACGCGATTGAAATAGGTGCAGCGCTTGTCGGTTTCGGCGACCCAGACCAGGGCCTGGCCGGAATCCATCAAGGTCTTGTAGTTCTGCTCGCTTTCCCGCAGCGCCGCCTCCGCCTGTTTACGCACGGTGATATCCTTGTCCACGCCGCGATATCCTTTGAGGTTCCCCGCCTTGTCCAGGACGGGCACCCCGTTGGTCAGCATGCACCGGATTTCGCCGTTCTTCGCCAGAACCCAGTTCTCCAAATCCGTAATGGGCGCCTTGGCGGCGGTGATTTCAGCAAAGACGCCGGCTATTCTCCTGGCTTCATCCGGCGCCATATAGTCGAACGGGGTACTGCCGATGACGGCTTCACGAGGCAGCCCCAAAAAATCAAGGCCCTTCTGCGAGATGTAAGTATAGGCCCCGGTGGCATCCACTTCCCACACCCAATCGACCATGGTGAACATGACGTCTCTCAGCCACGCGTCGCTTTCCTGCAACGGAGCATTCTCCTGCGGTTTGCGCAGCGGAGAGGCGTCACCGGATGCCGCGTCCATGTCCGTCATCTGACATCTCCCGGTCTCGTATCCGCAACGGCGAACTGCCCGCCTGGCGGGGTGAGATTTTCCCCGCCGGCCGGAGTCGGCATGGCGCCGCGCGCCGGAAGGTTTTGCCCGAACTGCGGGTTTGGGTATTTGGTGGTGGAGAGCCGGCCGTCCGCCTGACGGCAGGTCAGCAGCACATAGGTCTCGGGATAAGCATGAATCAGTTCCTGGGCCAGGGTTGGGCCGGCGACGACGATGGCGGCCGCCCACATCTCCGCATTCACCCCCAGGCGGGTGACCACGGTGGCCGCGATGATCTGGGTCACGGGCCGACCAGTCTTGGGATCCATGATCCGGCCGGCCGAGGGCTGGTCAAGGCTGCGTTCCGGCGCCGCGTTGGCGCTGGTCGCGGCGGCGGTGGCGGCGAGGAGGTGCAGGATCTCCTGGGGGTGATCGGGGGTTCCGGCAGGGTCGCGGAGGCCAACGCTGTAAGTCAACGCGCTCGGCGGCGGGAGGGAAAGGCAGATGCTGCTGTCGCCGAGATGAATCATGCCGCGGTGGATTCCCGCCGTTTCAGCCATGGCGGCGGCCTGGTCAAGGGCATATCCATTGGCCATGACGGAGAGATCTAAAGACATGCCCGGCCGCGTGAAAAAGAGCGTCCGCGCCTGGTCGTCAAACCGGATCTTGTCCATCCCCACGCTGGCCAGAGCGGCGCGGATTTCCTCCGGGCCGGGCTCGGCGGTACGGCGGGGGGGGCCGTTCCAGAGTTTCAGGAGCGGGCCGCCGGAGAGGTCAAAGGCGCCCCGGGTTTCCCGGTGGGCGGCGCGGGCGGCCAGAAGGATGTCCCACAGTTCCTGACTGCAAGGGAACGGTTTTTGAGCCGCGTTCCGGTTGAGCCGGCTCAGCTCGCTGGTGTTGTCGAAAAGATTGAGGCGGTTGTGCAGGGACTGAAGGCGCTCCACCATCTCGTTGGCCACCGCCTCCGTCAGGGATTTCTCCCCCCACAATTCAAGGCGCCCCGTGGTACCCAGAGTGTTGAACTGGCGTTCGCAGCGGACTTCCGAATGCCCCTCCCCGGGCAGCACCCGGCGATCATGCTGATGCTGCCACCAATGCCAGGCCAAGACGCCACCGACCAGGATAGCCGGGGGCAGCAGGAGGCTGATCCAAGTCCTCATGCGTGAAATGATACTGGGTTTGTACATATGAATACCCGGGTCTCGGTCATGACGCGATCCGGCGGCGGCGCAGCAGCGCCAGACCACCGAGACCGAACAGGACGATGGTGGCGGGTTCCGGCACCACGGCAAACTCACTGTTGTGGGCGATCACGGCCCAAGCCGTATGCGCGACGGGATCAACACCCCATTCGCCAACGTCGAGAGTCCCGCCCCACGCGCCGATCACGGGAACGCCATAGGCGGCGGTGTCACCGGCATTCACAAAAACCAGGCCGTCTTTCCAGCCCAGGTACAGAGTGCCTTCGGGAAGCGTCCCAAGATCCGCCGGGTTGTAGCTCATCTGCAGGACGAACGCGCTCGTGCCGGTCACGGAGTTCAGATCCACCACGTCGCTGAGCAGAGAGGTGATTTCGTCGCCGATACGCGTCCGGAACGTCATGCTTGCCGTGCCGCCCGTACTGGTGCCGGCAAGAAACGTGACCGAGGTGCCAAGAGCGCCGCCGCTGGTGCCGGTGACCGCATTGAATCCGGCCAAACTTTGGCCGGCGGTCACCACGGCGGTCTGCGCCGAACCGGTCGGGGCGAGGTTGCCGCTGACGCGGTGCGAGAGCGTCCAGGTCTGGGGGCCCAGGTCGTTGGCGGAGGCGCCGAGGAGCCCCTGGTTGTTCTGGAACGTGAGGCCCAGGGTGCCGGACTGCACCGTGCCGTTCAGCAAGCCCGAGGCCGAGGGCGCCGTCACATACCCGCTGGTGTTGGTGACGCCGGCGGCGATCGTCGCGCTGTTGGTCAGGCCGTTGAACGCCCAGCCGTTGGCTCCGGCCGTATTGGTCGCGCTGATTTGTGCGAGAGAACGGAAGCCGGCGGCATTGCGGATCGACAACCGGCCACCGTCATCAAGCGTGTTGGTCGTGTTCAGGGTCAGGTCCGCCGCGGCGTAGACGCTGCCGGCCAGACTGACGGTCTGGGTGCCGATCAAAGTCAGACCATAGTCACTGCTGCCGGCGCCGTTGGAGTGGAACGTGACGACCGCGCCACCGCTCTTGGCGCCCGCGGCGGAGGTGTCGAGCGCGAGCGTCAGGTTCTGGCTGCCGCCGGCGGCCAGGCCGGAAACGGCGGATGTCGTGAACGTAAAACCGGAAACCACGCCCGCGGCGGCGTTCAAACTTTCGCTATAACCGTCAGTTGAAGTCGTGTTTTGGATCCCCAGACTCTTTGCGGTCGAGGCCCCGACCAGGGCGTCGCCGAAGGTGATAGCGGCGGAGAGATCGCCGGGCGCGGCCAAACGGTACAGGTTCAAATCCACCGAGTTCGCGCTATAGGCCATCTTTTCATGCAGCAGATTGCTGTTCGTATTGATGACGGTGGTGAATTGCCCGGTCCGACTGCCGCTGTTGGCGATGATCTGGTGCGCGCCGACGTCCATGCCGCTGTTGAGCAGGTTCAAGGTGGCGCCATTAAGGTTGAGCGTTCCGGTGACCGTGACCTTGTCCGCCACGCCCGCCGCGCCAACCTCGGCGTCATAAGTGCCGGAAAGAATCAGCGCCCCGGTGTTCAGGGTGCCGAGGGAATTGCCGGGGGCCAGATGCCCGCCGGCGCTAATCGTGACCCGCCCCGCCGCCGTGCCGGTGCCGCTGAGAATGGCGCCGCTGGCGACCGTGACCGTGGAACTGGCGCTCAACGCGCCGTTGACCGTCAACGTGCCGGCCGAGACCAGCGTGGCGCCGGTGTAGCTGTTCGCGCCGGTCAGAGCCAGGAGGCCAGAACCGCTTTTAATCAAGCTTCCACCCGCGCTGAGCACGCCGCTGTAGGTCGTAATTTGATGGTTGTTGCCGATGGTCAGAGCCATCGCCGTGCCGGCCGTGTTGGTCAAGGCCAGGTTTTTATTACCCGTCAGCCCGCCGAGGGTATAGGCGGTGAGACCGTTGCCGAACAGCACCGTGCCAGTACCATTGATGTAATTCAACGTGCTGTTTTGCAGCGCCAGCGCATTACTCACCAGCAGTGTGCCGGTGCTGATCGTGGTATCGCCCGAGTAGGTGTTCGCACCGGAGAGAACAAGCGCTGAGGTCGCGGAGTTTTGCGTCACCGCGACCCTGCCGGCGCCATCGCCGATCTCCCCGCTCATCTCCACCTTGTAATTCCCCGTTCCTTGATTGGAAATGGTCTTAGTCCCCGTGGTGTTGGCGGTAACCTCGCCGGTGATGAACAAGCTGGCCGGCGCATTATTGCTGAGGACCAAGTTGCTGTTCAACAAAAGCGGGGCGGAAATTGTGTCTGCGACCGCACTCGTAGCGACAAGTTTGTTAATCTGAGCACTCGCGGCACCATTGTCGAGGATCAACGAAGCCCCGCCGCTGGCCGCCAGAGTGTAGCTTTTATAGGTGATACCGGGATCGCCGATATTGAGGACCCCTACGGTTCTAGAGATCCCGTCAATTGTGACGGTCCTGTCCGCAAGACTGATGTTGAACGTCAACGACACCGTGGAGGTGGCCCCGCCGGGCACAGAACCGACCCAATTGCCGACGTCGCTCCAGTTGCCACTCGCATTGCCGCCCCAAGTCCCATTCGTAAACGCCGCCGCACCGACGGATCCGGGAGCGATGGCGGCGGCCATGGCCGCGCCCAATGCCATCCCGGCGAATACTCCCGGCATCCGGGTTTTCTGCAAATCATGCTTCTTCATGCTTATCCAAAACTTTCTGTTTTACGCCAGCGCTGCCGAAATCTTGCCGGTTTGGGCCATTTGCCCTTTTGCCTAAATTCTCGCAGGGAATAGCAAAAATCGTGCCAAGGGGGGAAAAAACGCTGGGTAGGCCGCTTAAAACCCGTTTCTCATGAGCTTAAATCATGCGGAAAAAATAAAAGCTTCACCGTGTTGCCAAAGGCCGCCAAGCGTGGCACGACCGCCCCGTTACTTCCGCAGCAGGCTGTCCAAATCTCGACAACTTGGCGAAAAATGACCAGCAATGGCCATCCCCTGATCGCGAAATGAAGAACCTCGACCCAAGGGTGCGGGGTATCCAACCGCCAAACTCAAGATGCGCATAGGTGTTCCGTTTTCAGCCCCAAGGGGGCGCACCATAACAGCCTAGGGCAGAGCGTAGCGTCGCCCTAGGTTTCCGGGACAGCATCGTTGAGCCCTGAAGGGGCGACCCAGAGGGTCGGGGTCTTGACCCCCAGTGGGAATAAAGGCCATTGCGAGAATAGATCGGCGGGTCCTCACGCCGCCCTCCGATGAGCCGACGTTGACGGCGTGCATGGAGGGGCTCAGCCCTGGAGTCGCGACAGGCGGGAGAGGAGCTTGCTGCGGGAGATTTTCAGGAACTTGGCCGTCTGGCTTTGGTTCCCCTGGTTCAAGCGCAGTGCCTGCCCGACGATCTCGCGTTCGAGGGCTTCCAGATCAATCCCTCCCGGCGGCAGCACCAACTGGCGCAGATCAAGGACGGGCGCCGGGGCCGGGGCCGGAACGGCGGCGGCCGCGGTGGCCTGAAGAACGTATAAATGCTTTATCTGCAATTCTTCATCATCATATAACAGCGCCACATGTTCGATAATATTGCGGAGTTCGCGCACATTCCCGGGCCATTCGTAGTGGCACAGGAGAGCCCGCGCCGCCGGCTCGATCCGGACAAACCGTTTCCCCCGCTGCGCGGAGAATTCTTTGAGGAATTGCAGGGCCAGCGGCTCAATCCGCTCTTTGTCTTCACGCAGCGGCTTGAGCTGGATCATGCCGACGTTCATGCGGTAATACAGATCCTGGCGGAAGCGGCCCTCCTGCATCAGACGCGTCAGATCTCGGTTGGTCGCGCCGATAATGCGCACGTCCAGCGGGATTTTCTTCGCGGCGCCGACCCGGCAGATTTCCCGTTCGGCCACGGCGCGCAGCAGTTTCGACTGGAACTCCAGGGGCATGTCGCCAATTTCATCGAGGAACAACGTCCCGCCCTGGGCCAGTTCGAACTTGCCGGCCTGGCCCTTGGGATTAGCCCCGGTAAATGCGCCTGGAGCATAGCCGAAAAGTTCGCTTTCGAACAACTGCGGCGAAATGGCGGCGCAGTTCACATCAATAAACGGCCCCGGCGGCACCTTGCCCGTGCCGTAATGAATAATTCTCGCGATAATTTCCTTGCCCGTGCCGGTTTCCCCCTGAATCAACACCGGAACCGCACGGGCCTGGTGGAAAACCAGGGCCATATCCATAATGCGCTGCTGGCTTTGGGAGTGAACGACAAAGGGTTTCGATTCGTGTTCCCGTTCAAATTCGCGCTGATACAATTCCAATTGCTGATTATTCCGCCGGAGCGTGGTGATTTTCTCCTGGAACTCACGGTTTTCCACAATCAGTTTCCGCCGTTCCACGACCCGGTTCAAGGCGATTTCCACCTTTTCCCAGCCCACCGGTTTCAGGAGACAATCAAACGCCCCTCCCCGCAGGGCTTCGATGACGTAGACAAGGTCGTTCGCGCCGGTCAGCACCAGAACGTCGCAATTTTCGCCTTTGGGCGAGGCTTTGATGCGGTGCAGAAGTTCGATGCCGGTGACGACCGGCATGTCAAGATCGGTGATGACGATGGGGAAGTCTGAGGCGGAAAACAGCTCCCAGCCTTCCTGCCCCTGCTCCGCGGTGACCGGAGAATGTCCCGCCATCGTCAGCCGGCGGCTCAGAAGTTCCAGCCAGTCGGGATCATCGTCAACGAGGAGAATTCTCATGCCAAACGCGCTTTCTGACAGGATTCAGTTATCCGGACAAACCCGGGTGGCGGCAGGCCAAAAACCAAATCGGGCGGGAATGACCGGCATGAATCAACGTAATCTGCATAAACTATTTTTCTTCCTCCGCGTTCTCCGCGGCTCCGCGTGAGAAAGGTTCTCCAAGCGCCGCCCCCTCTCGCAATCCACTACCTGCCCGGGGTGTGACGCCTTGACACGGCGCGGAGATGAGGCATTATAGTATGCACATTCAGCCTGATGGACGATGTTTATTTTATGGCGGTGACGTTGCGGGTCTGCGCGCGGTGGAGGATGGAGGGGCTGCGCGAACCACAAGACCCGGGCGAGACCGACCGAAAGGTGACAGGGTAGGGCTATGCAAGCCTGCCGGATCCGCCTCCGGTTGCCAGCAGGCTGTTGTAATTCGCGGTTCCGCGCCATCCGGGAACCGTTCAAACCACAGTAGCCCGGGTAAGCCGGCCTAAAGATGGCATTGCACCACAACCGTGGTTCCGGCTTGGCCGGGCTAAGCAAGTTCAAGCGGCGACAAGTCTTTATTGATGATAGCAGCGCTCGTATTTGCCGACAAGCTGCCGGTTAATCCCGGCTCCGCATCCTGAATCCCGGCCAATCCCGGCCACGAAACCCGACGACGATTATGCAACTGCCCTTCGAGCACCCGAAAGATTCCCCCGCCTGGATTGACGCCTGGCTCACCGAAGCCGACCTCAACCAGCTTTATCCGGAAAAGCTCCGGAACTATGCCGGCCGCGCCCTGGCCGCGACTCCGGCCCAGCGCCTGGACTGGACGGCAAGCTCGCTGTGCGCCTTTCTCGGCTCCCACAGCCCGGTCTGGCGGCTGGTCAACGGCGCCTGGCGCCGGACCTGCACCTGCGGCTATGTCAACGACCTGTGCGTCCACACCTATCTGGCGGCGCGGCTGTTCAACCAGGTGCTGCGCAAAACCGGCTGGCGCGATCCCGGGCCACTGGCGCCGCTGGCGCCGGCCGTGCCGCGCTTCAAGGCCTATTACAACCGCGAAACGACCCAAGGCGCCGCACACTCCCGCAACGGCGGCGACGCCGCCCAGGACGAGGGCGAAGCCCCGCTGTTCAACCAAAGCTTGTCCGATGGCGCCGGTGACAGCCCCCGCCGCATTGAGGCCGAAGTCGATTTCGCCCACAATTCGCTGGAAGCCGTGCTGCGGTTCTATCTCAATCAGGACGGCCGCCGCCATCTCCTGCGGATGGAACATCTGTACCGGCTCTGCCTGTACGCCCAGCACGTCTCCCCGGACGTCGATGATCCGAGCCTGCGCGGCTTCCCGCCC
Organism: uncultured Lentisphaerota bacterium; assembly: GCA_903894975.1. Lineage (GTDB taxonomy): Bacteria > Verrucomicrobiota > Lentisphaeria > Oligosphaerales > CAITYL01 > CAITSE01. The sequence goes on along the minus strand of CAITSE010000312.1, from coordinate 5,550 downwards.
GAAGACCGCAAGTTCCTGGCCTGGCTCGGGCGTTGGGTTTCCGACCCCCAGGTCCGGCGCGAAAATCTCCAGGTGCTTAAACTGGCCCGCGAAACCTTCCGCGAATGGCTGTTCCAATGGCACACCGACCCCTACCGCTTCCTTGACCGCGCCACCCAGAAGCACGTCACCGCGCGCCCCGACTGCGCCGTGGCCAAACTCGGTTTCGAACTGGATCGCAAGGACGTTGCCACCTGGGAGCTGGATGCCGTCATCACCGGCCCCGATGGCCGCTCCTGGCACTACCGCGACCTACTTTCCAGCCTGGCCGGCCCCTCGCCGGACGCCGTGGTGGACGGCATGCTCCTGCGCTTCGAACTGCCCGTCGCCAAAGAACATCTGATCGAATGGTTCGCCAAACGCCCCGTGGCCATTCCCCGGGACCGCCTCTCCCAGGCGCTGCCGGGCCTGGTCGCCGGGCGCCTGGACCTGGTCCGGGGTTCGGACGTGCGCCACGAGGAAAGCGCCGGCGTCCTCCGCCTGGAAGCCATTGCCGACGGCGCCGACGTAATCCTGATCCCGACCATCAACATGCTGCCCCTGCGCCTGGACGCCGAAGCCGTCGGCGGCTCCGTCCGCGAGGCCCTGGGTGAATGCGTCATCCGCCGGTACGCCTCGGCGGATCTGGAACCGTTCCGCGCCGCCCTGGCCGCCCTGCCCCACGGCAGTGACGGCGACACCGGACGGCTGCGCGTCAGCGGCTCGGTGGAGAACATGCAGAAGCTGGCCGAGTTCTGGCAACGCTTGCCGCCGGGCGTGGAAAAAATCATCGAGCCTGACCTGCGCGCCCTGTTCGAGCCGGCGCAGATGCTTACCGCGGAACTACGGTTGAACGACCACCGCGGCTTTATCGAATTCCAGATCGGCTGGCAGGCGGGCGACGTCCGCGTCAGCGACGTCGAATTACGCGACGCCGTCTCCCGCGGCCAGTCCATCATCCGCACCCACGGCGGCGGCTGGCTGCGCTTTGACCCGGGCCAAGCTGAAACCGTGCGTAACGGCCTGGGCGATTTGCACCTGGATTTGGGCGGCCGAGGCCGGGCGGTGCGGCCGGCGGCGGCGCGCGCCCTGCAGGCTCTGCAATCCTCGGCGCTGCCGATCCGCGTCCAGGCCGACTGTGCCAGCATCGCGGCGCGGCTGCGGCAGGAACGGGTCCCGACCGTGCTGCCGCTGTCGCCGGCGCTGGAGCCGATCCTGCGCGGATACCAGAAGGACGGGTATCGCTTCCTGGCTGAACGCGCCTCCTGGCGGGTCGGCGCCGTGCTGGCCGACGACATGGGCCTGGGCAAGACCCTCCAGGTTCTGGCCCTGTTCCAGTCCTTTTTCCGGAATAAGCGCCTGGCGCCCCCCTTCCGGCCCCGTTTCCACCGCGGCCGGCACCAGCGCCCGCCCGTGCAACGGCGCGGCGCCCTGGTCGTCTGCCCCGCGTCCGTGGTGGCAGTCTGGATGGAGCAGGCCAAACGGTTCTGCCCCGACCTGCACTGCGCCACCTGCACCGGCACGCCCGAAGAACGGGCCGTGGCCATGGCCGGCGACTGGGACATGCTCGTCACCAATTATGCTCTGCTGCGCAAAGACATCGACCGTTTCGCAGAAGAAGAGTACGAATTCGTCGTCCTGGACGAGGCCCAGCAGATCAAAAACCCTGACGCCCAGGTTTCCCAGGCCGTGCGCCGGCTGCGCACGCCGCGCCCCTTCGCCCTCACCGGCACACCGTTGGAAAACCGCACCCTGGACCTGTGGTCGATCATGCATTTCGTCATCCCCGGCTACCTCGGCGACCAGGAGGCCTTCCTGGCGCGCTATGAGACCGCCGGCGGCGCCCGCCATCTGGCGCCCGTGATCGCACCCTTCGTGCTGCGCCGCGTCAAGGAGGCAGTGGCCAAGGAACTGCCCTCGCGCACCGAAGAAATCCTCCGCGTCGAAATGGAAGAACCGCAGCGCCAACTCTACGACGCCCGACTCGCCCACGCCCGGCGCGAGGTCAAGGAAAAAGGGCCGCTCCAGATCCTGGCCGCCCTCACCCGGCTCCGCCAGATCTGCTGCGATCCGCGCCTGCTTCCCCAGGAGGAAACGCTCGCCCTGCGCATGGAAGCCCAGATCCGGCAGACCCCCGAATCGGCCAAGCTCGAATGCCTCCTGGACCTGGCCGAGGAACTCCTCAGCGAAGGTCATTCCCTGCTCGTCTTCAGCCAGTTCACCGAGATGCTCGACCGCATCCGCGAGGCCTTGGACAGCGCCAATCTGCCGCACCTGATCATCACCGGCGAAACCCCGATCGCCGAACGCACCCGCCGCGTCAGCGCTTTCCAGGAATCGGAGACGGCCCAAGTCTTCCTGCTCAGCCTCAAGGCGGCCGGCACCGGGCTGACCCTGACCAAGGCCGACTATGTCGTCATCTTCGATCCCTGGTGGAACCCGGCGGTGGAACGCCAGGCCATCGACCGCACCCACCGCATCGGCCAGACCAAGCCGGTCATCGCCTACCGCCTGGTCGCCGCCGGCACGATCGAAGAAAAAATCCTCCTGCTCCAGGAGGAAAAGTCCCAGCTCTTCCAGGCCGTCATGTCCGGCGCCGAAAGCGCCGCCGCCCTGCCCGGCCGCCTCACCGCCGAAGACCTCGCCCGCATCCTGAGCTGACCGCCCGGGGCGGATGGACGAAATGGACACGATGGACTGAATGGACTTCACATGAACAGCCCGCCTTTGTCCATCCCGTCCATTTCGTCCATCTAGTCCATATCCGTCCCCCGCTCTGCCTGTGCCCTTCTCTGGGTTCGGTTCCGGGGTGGCTTGCCGCCAGAGGCGCGGTAAAGTGGAACTTGGTTTCCCAAGGTTCGCCAAGCCCACGGTGCCGTCCGATGCGTTTTGACAACAACCGCCTGGTTGTCCGCTGCTGCTACCTGGCCATGTTCATCCAGGCCATGGTCATCAACCTGACGCCGCTGCTCTTCATTCCCCTGAAGGAAGAATTGGCCCTCACCTTCGAACAGGTGGGCCGCCTGATCCTGATCAACTTCCTGACCCAGATGGTGGTGGACCTGCTCTGCTGCGGACTTGCCGACCGGGTCAGCACTAAGCTCCTCACCGTGATCGCCAACGTGCTTTCGGGGATCGGGTTATGGGTGTTCGTAGTTGCGCCGGCCTGGTTTGCCTCGCCGTATGACGGGCTGGTGCTGGGCACCGTGGTCTTCTCCATCGGCTGCGGCCTGCTGGAAGTTCTGATCAGCCCGATCATCAACGCCGTGCCCTCGGAGCGCAAGGCCGGGGACATGGCGCTGCTCCACGCCTTTTATCCCATCGGCAAGGTCGTGGTCATTCTCATCACCGGGGTGGCGCTGCAAGTCTTCGGCGTCCGGCACTGGCGATGGATCATGCTGGCGTGGTCCGTCGTGCCCATCTTCAACACCCTGGGCTTCCTGCTGGTCCGGTTGCCGCCCCTGGTGGTCGCGGGCGCGCGGCGGCAGACCCTGCGGGAACTGATCCGCATCCCCGCGTATCTCGCCGCGGTGGCGGCCCTGTTTTTGGCCGGGGCGGCGGAAGTCACGCTGGCGCAGTGGACTTCTGCCTATGCCGAAAAAGGCCTGGGCTGTTCGAAAGCGGTGGCGGACTTGGTAGGCTTCGGCCTGTTCGGCGCCGGCATGATCGCCGGCCGGCTCTGGTTCGGCTTCAAAGGCGAAGTGACCAGCCTCTACCGGCTCATGACCTGCGGTGCCCTGGGCACGGCGGCGATGTATGCCGTCATCAGCCTGACGCCGTGGCCGGCGCCGGCGTTGGCGGCCTGTGCGGTGGCGGGCTTTTGCGTCAGCCTGTTATGGCCGGGAGTCGTATCCCTGGCCGCGGCACGCTTTCCGCTGGCGGGAGCGTCCATGTTCGCCCTGCTGGCGGCGACAGGCGACGCCGGGGCCGGCCTGGCGCCCTGGGGCGTGGGCGTGATCGCCGACCATGCCACGGGACTGGCATCCTGGTGGACCACCCTCACCGGCGCCCGACCCACGGCCGAACAGTTGGGACTGCGCGCCGGGCTCCTGGCCGCCATCGTCTTCCCCCTGACCATGGCCGCGCTGCTGACCTGGATGCGCGCCCACAACGCCCGGCAGGACGCTGCCGCCAAGCCCTAACCTGATACCCAGCATCCGTGCTCAAAAAGACCGACGCGATCCCAATCCCGCCGGCCGCCGCTACTCCGCCGCCCTAACCGTGACCTGGTAACCCGTTTTCATTCAACGTTGAACGTTCGCCTTCCTTGAATGCCTTGAACAGAAGGGCGCGAAGCTCACAAAGGGGTTGATACCAAATTCACTTTGAAGGCAAACGTTTTCTCGCCAAGTCGCCAAGCTCGCAAAGAACGGATCTACCACTAAAAAACGAGCTGTGACTTTTCTTGGCGATCTTTGCGCCTTTGCGAGAGACATTTTTGAAAGAGAATTCGGTATGAGTTGCGTCCGCCTGTTCCGTCAGAACCGCGCACGTCAGTAAGCGGACTCTCCCTCCGCCACCCTCCGTCAGAGCCGCGCGGGTAACCAAGCAGGTCTCCTGAGCCACCCGCTCCATCACTGTCGCGGCTCTGACAGACAGGCCGAGTCGCGAAGGTTTATCCGTAAAATCCGCGCCATCCGCGGTAAAAATTCCGGCGAAAATCCGTTCTCCGCAGATTTCGCAGATGGGCGCAGATTCCCCGCAAAATCCCCGGTATCCGTGTTCAAAAAGACAGAGCCAATCCCTACTAACGAGTAGGTCCACCGGACCTCGTCCCGCGTCCGCGCGGGATGAGGGTACGGTGCGACCTCTGGTTCGGGTTGTCATTTGCCTGTGAAATTCACGCCATACAGGACGAACGCCTGCGTTCGCTTTTCGCTAAGCCAGATTTGAGTCTCGGCTCTCCCGTTTGTCCAACAATGATAAGACGCCGTTGCGAACTCCGGAACAGTCGGCAGCCAGTGTTGCATCGGGTTGGCCCGAACCCAGGCGACATTCTCGGCTGTGACAGGTGTGACGGTGTAGGGCCGGGCCAAAAGGATCGCGTCCATGTCTGAAACAGACGCCTCGAAATACGCCCGTACGCTGTAGTCTTGCCAGTCATCGACTTTGATTGCCTGATGTTTCAGGGTGGGCGGCAGGTTCTTGATGCCGAGTGCCAATTCAAAATCACGGTCACATGAGATGCAGCTGCGGATCCAAAGGACGAGGAGTAGCGCCACAAGCACTCCTACACCCGTGGCGATGGCTCTCCTTCTTGTCATTGGCTTCCTCCCGAACATTTAATCAACGGTTTTTCAGTGAAGCCCGACCGGATCGGACGCGGAGAGGAGGAGTTCTTGACCCGTTATAGAAGTCATAACCATCTTTTCACCAGATTAAAACGACCTATTTCGTGACCGATTTTGATCGTTTCGGCTACCATATCTTCCGCCATGGCGGAAAACAAGCGCATATCGCGAATAAGCAGGTTTGAGAACCTTCGCCTTGGTCGCGGGGCGTTGGATCTGTGCCGCCACCCTGCGGGGGCTT
>CAITSE010000311.1 GCA_903894975.1 uncultured Lentisphaerota bacterium | reverse complement strand
TTTTCCGGGAAGCGGGAAGAAAAGGCAAAAGAAGACAAGCTCAGGGTGGTACACTTTTCACCGGCGTTTTTGGTACACTTTCATTCCGGCGTTGTCAATCGCGCCCTGGAACGTGTTCATCACCGATGTGAAGCAGCGCTGGAGCCGGCCCTACGCCGGCAACTACCTGCCCGGCACCATGGCCCTCTACTGCCCCAGCCAGAACCCGCCCAACGCCTATGAATGGCCCAATGGCAGCAACACCGTCTGGATCACCATGGGCATCGTCTGCAATGGCTCCTCCGGAACCTGGCTCGGCTCACTGTGGACCGACTGGACCGTGATGACCGCCAATTACGCCGACCGCTGGATCAACCTTGAAAAATGTCCGGACCCCGGACGCTTCCCCCTGCTCGCGGACACCATCATGAACAGCGGCTCGCGGCCCCAGTACGCCTTCTGGGAGCCGAAAAACACCTATCAGAACATCAACGTCCATACCCGGCACAACAACGGCGCCAACTTCGGCTTTGCCGACGGGCACGTCCAGCGCACCGGCGAAAAGGATCTCAAGGGCACCCTCGACATCACCCGCTACTGCACCGCAGGCTATCAGACCGCCATCATTCCGTAACCTCCGCGAGCCTGTAAATGACTCCGCAACCATCATTCAACCCGCACGGCCGCAGGAAGAAACCCGCCATGAACCGTCGCACTCCTCCCGGGGGGGGCCTTCACCCTGATCGAGCTGCTGGTGGTCATCGCCATCATCGCCATCCTGGCGGCGATTTTGCTGCCGGCGTTGCGCCAGGCCAAGGACACGGCCAAGACCGCAGCCTGCATGAGCAATCTCAAACAGATCGGGGTGGCAGGCTCCGCCTATCTTGCCGACAACAACGATTTTATCGTACCGTTCACCCGGAACATCACCTACGGCAACTGGGCGGCCACCCCGTCAACGCGCTGGTTCCACTACCTGGAAGCCTACACCGGCAACTACCGGATATTCAACTGCCCGGCCATGGCATCCGGCCGGGTGACCACCAGCGCGGGCGGAGGCTCCCGGCTGGCGCGGGATTGCGAAGTCCTCAATGCCGCGGGCGAAAACGGGCATCCCTCGTGGGTGCCGCGAGGCCAATCCGAAGTCGGCTGGTCCTGTTGCTATGCGTATCAGACCACCGTGGGAGGAAATGAGATTCCAACGGTGGCTGGAACCATGTGGAAACCCAAGAAACCCCAAACCCTGAACGCGTTGGCCGAGGCGGCCAAAATCCAGGGTAACCAGGCGGTTCAGGTCATGGACGGCGTCTACGATGCGATCCAAGCCGGAGCTTCCTACCCCATCGAAGACTGGCAGTCGCCCTGGCGATACATCCACAACCGCCGCTCCGTCATTCTATTCCTGGACGGGCGCGCCGAAACCGCCACGGTGAGCGAACTTGCCATCGTCACCGTCAACGATGGTTCCGGCGGAGCCTCCCTGATTTACAAACGATAAATAACCGGGGTTTTCCCTTTCCTTCAACCCAGACACTTCTGAATCATGCGCCGGCCCGGGAAGGCTCACCCCCTCCCGGGCCGATGTTAATCCACCCCGGACCCCGTTTTATGACCGCCGCCCACCCGCACCTTGACATCGATCCCCTGGCCGACAAGCACAACCCCGACCATTTCAAGGTCGGCACCCTCAGCTACACCAAGGCCGGCCTGATCACCGTCTTCCTGTACCTGCTCTGGGGCGACTTCTGCTTTCAGCTCATGGAGACGGTGGTGCCCAGCATCATGCCGATCAAGCTCAACGACCTGGGCGCGCCGAACTGGGCGCTGGGCGCAATCCTCGCCACCCTCCCCAACCTGATGAACACCGCCATCAATCCCTTCATCAGTTTCCGCAGCGACCGTTTCCGCAGCAAGTGGGGCCGGCGCGTCCCGTTCCTGGCCGGGGCGACGCCTTTCCTGGTGATCTTCCTGATCCTGCTCGGCTACAGCGAACCGATCAGCATCTGGGTGCAGAACGCCGTGCTGCACGGGAGGGGTTCCCAAATCTACGTCTTGCTGGGCGTCATCAGTGTGCTCATGATCGGCTTCCAGTTCTTCAACCTCTTCATCACCTCGGTCTTTTACTATCTCTTCAATGACGTCGTGCCGCGCGCCTTCCTGGCCCGGTTCATGGCCCTTTTCCGCATGGTCGGCGGCATCTCCGGCTCGCTCTACAGCTTCTTCATCTTCAAGTACGCCAAGACCCACATGGCGGAAATCTTCCTGGGCGCCGCCCTGCTGTACCTGGTGGTCTTCCTGCTCATGTGCTGGAAAGTCAAGGAAGGCGAGTACCCGCCCCCCCCGGAGAACCTGGGCCATGAACGCGGCTTCTTCGCCGCTGCCCGCACCTATGCCACCGAGTGTTTCACCCACCGCTTCTACTGGTTCTTCTTCATCGCCAACACCTGCGTGGCCATGACCTGGGTCAGCGGCTCCTACGGCGTCCTGCTGAACACCAAAGTGATCGGGCTCAGCCTGGACACCATCGGCAAGGTCGGCGGCGTCACCGGTCTCATCAGCACGGTGCTGCTGTATCCGGCCGCCATGTTCGCGGATCGCTACCATCCCTTGCGCGTCCTGCTCATCGCCACCATCGCCCAGACCATCCTGGTCCCGGTCGGCATCGCCTTTGCGTTCACCTGCCATCTGCTCGAGCCGCAGACTCGGCTGTACGTCTGGATCGGCCTGGCCTGCCTGTCCCTGCCCATCGGCACCCTCTACGGCGCCGCCGAACTGCCCACGCTCATGAAACTGCTGCCCCAGGAACGCTACGGCCAATTCTGCTCCGCCAATGCCATGATCCGTTCCGTCGCGCTCATGGTCGCCGGCATCGCCTGCGGCGTCTTCCTGGACCTGATGAAGCGCTATGATCCGGATCCCAACCAGTGCTTCCGCTTCCTCGGCGTCTGGAACTTGGTCTTCTACCTCGGTTCCACCCTCTTCCTCTGTCTGCTCTACCGCGAGTGGAAGAAGCTCGGTGGCCTGACCGGCTACCAGCCGCCCCGGCCCGACCTACCCGACCACGACGCCATGCGCCCGCCCCCCCCCCCCACCACCGGAAAATGAAGCTCCCCGGCCCAAGGGTCGGGGTATCCAACAGCCAAACACCAAAGCACGAGAGTATTTCGTTTTCAGCCCCAACGGGGCGCATCATAACAGCCTAGGGCATCGCCCTAGGATTGCGTTACCACACCGGAAGAGCCCTGAAGGGGCGACCCATAGGAATTTCTCCGACATGCCATGCACCGCCCAAAATGGTTCGCCCCTACAGGGCTCCTCTCTCATTTTCGTTCCAACCTGGGGCGTTGCCCCAGGCTATTATGAA
>CAITSE010000310.1 GCA_903894975.1 uncultured Lentisphaerota bacterium | reverse complement strand
CTCGATGACGTATTCGACGCCCAGATCCTTCCAGGGGAGTTGGCTCGGATCCTTGGTGGCCATCACGCACTTGATCTTGTTGCCGTTGACGACGATGACGTCGTGCTCGGGCTTGGAGGCATCGCTCTGCGCGGTGGTCACGGCGTGCTTGAACTTGCCGTGGACGGAGTCGTACTTCATCTGGTAGGCGAAGTACTCGGCGTCAGTCGACACGTCGACGACGGCCACCACGTCGATCTGCTTGCCCAGCAGGCCCTGGTCACAGAGCGCCTGGAACACCATACGGCCAATGCGGCCAAAGCCGTTGATCGCAACTTTTACTGCCATGATCCGATTCTCCTTGGGTTGTGGGGAAGTCCTGATGATCCGAATCATCCGTCCCGGCCGCGTCATCCCGGTTCCGGGGTACGAATCCGGGTCGGGGCACATCCCCGCAACCGGCCGGAAGAACAACTCGCGGCAAGATCCCGCAATTTAACCGCACCTGCGCCGAAAACAACCGAAACGCCTCGTCAACCGGGTTGGAAATTGCCATTGCGGAAAACGACGGGGACGAGCATGACCGTCGGGCGGCTGTCGCAGACGATCTCCAGGATCAGGCGCGCCAGGGGCCGGTTCAAAGCCGCCGGTGTAAAAACAAACTCCAGTTCCACAGGCCGGCCGCCGCAGAGATGCCCGGGTAGGGAAAGCACAGTCCCGGTGCGCGCCGGCGCCGCGCTCCAACCCTCCGGCAGATGCCAGGTCAGGTGCAGGACAGCCTGGACCTTGTAGGTGTTCCGAATCCACACCCGCAGCGGCCGCGGCTGACCGTCGCGCACAAAGACACCGGCATGGCCGTAGTCGACCCCGATTTTGAAGAAGTCGAAGGTAAAAACCGGGCCGCCGGAACTCGCCCACAGTTCGTCACGGAACGCGCCGGCATGAAGTGACTCCGGAGAGACAGGCGCGACGGCCGGAGCCACGGCAAATTCCGCAACCGGCTCCAAGTTCGGGGCGTGCCGAAGCATGACCTGACGCATGACCTGTTCCGTGCGCACGGTCAAAGCATCCACATTCTGCGGGAGCTGGTTACCGAAATAGCCGAGTTCGCCCAGGTTGAGGCAGGCGGTCTTGATTGTGCGGCCGATGGGCTTCACCCAGGCGTCCGGAATCGCGGCGGCGCCGTGCAGAATGCCGAAGATCGAGCCGGCGGTGGCCGCGGTGCAGTCGGTGTCCTCGCCGCAGTTCACAGCCACGCAAACCGTCCGGGCGAAATCGCCTTCCCCGTAGAGTAGCGCCACCGCGAGCAGTCCGAGGTTCGAAGGGGCGTCCCAGCCTCGCTTGCCTTCATGGAAGCCTTTCTTCCGGTCGGCCTCGGAGGTGTGGCTCAGGTGGCCGAAAAAGGTGCCGCCGCGAAAATCCTGCAGGACCGCGTCGCGCGCCTCCTGCCAGCTCCGGCCGGCGGCATGACTGGCCATGGCGCAACGGATAGCGCCGGCGGTGCCGCAGCCTTCCGGAATGTAGGAGAGCCCGATCTCCAGCAGGGCCGGCAGATCCGCCACGGCGAACGCCGCGCTTTCCAAAGCGGCGCAGAAAACCGCGGCAAAGCTGCCCTCCCCGCCGCCGTGATCCAGACTCGCGTCAGCCAGGGCGTACTGCGCGGCGAGCTTGGGCAACCCCGGCGCAATGCAGGCCCAAATCTCGGAGCGGATGAAAGCGCCGCAACTGTCGCGAAACTCATTGCCCGTATCCCCACACAGCGGCGGCGGCAAGCCGGCGCGCATCTGAACCTTGGCCGTCCCGTATTCGCTCCAGTGCGGCGTGACGTACAAGCACCAGTAATCCGCCAGTGTGGCCGCGTTCAGACCAATCCCGCGTTCTTCCAGGGCCACGAGCCAGAGCAACTGGATGTCCAGATCGTCGTTGGGCAAGGGCTCGCCACGCAAATCCTGGGTGTAGAACGAAACGTCGTTGACCTGGCGCCGCCACTCAAAGGGCGCGCCCAGTGTGCCGCCGATGTTCTTGCCGAGCCAGCAACCGAGCACGCGGCTGCGATAATCCTGAAGACTGAGGGACATGAATCATCTCCTGGTTGGGCATTTCCCGCTAAAATTCGCTGAAACCTGCCCGCTAAATACGCGAAATGAAGAACCCCGACCCAAGGGTGCGGGGTATCCAAACAGCCAAACACCAAAGCCCGAGAGTCTTCCGTTTTCAGCCCCAACGGGGCGCACCATAACAGCCTAGGGCAGAGCGTAGCGTCGCCCTAGGATTGCGTACCATCACCGGTTGAGCCCTGAAGGGGCGATCCATAGGAATTTCTCCGACATGCCATGTACAAACCAAAAATGGTTCGCCCCTACAGGACTCCTCTCCCATTTTCGTTGCATCCTGGGGCGTTGCCCCAGGCTATTATGAAGCCGCGCCTTCAGCGCTCCGATCTATCGAAGTCTTTACGCGACCCAGAGGGTCGGGGTATTGACCCCCAGTGGGAAGAAAATCGAACCGATAGGATAATTTGGCATAAATCTGTTTTCATTTCCTTCATATTTGTGCCATATTTTAGCATGAAATTGCCAAAATCATCTCCAGCGCGACGGGAGCCGCTTTCCGGCCCGGCCACCGCCTTCTGGTCCGAGGCAGCAGTCTTCCGGCATCCCGAACAGCCCGTGGCAGCGCAACGGGTGCGGCAGACGCCGACGGTGCTGCACCGGCATGCGTTCACCGAGTTGGTCCTGATTCCCGCCGGCCACGGACGCCATCGCACGCCCCACGGCGACCGGCCACTGGCCCCGGGCGGGGGCTTCGTCATCCTTCCCGGCGGGCGGCACGGCTACGCGGACACGCACGGCCTTGAAGTCATCAACATCCTTTTCCGCAACCAATTCCTGCAAGAACTTCCGGCCGTCATCCGTGCCGGCCCCGGCTTTGTCCGACAGTTCAGGCGGGGTGGCGGGCGGACGCCCTCCCACGTCATCCCGTTGCCCGGCCTAACCGCAGCGGAATTCCGGCGGCTGTGCGACTTGGCGGAAGAGATCCTGGAAGAAACCCGGTATCCCCGCGCCGATTCCTCAGAGTTGTTGCGCGCCCTGGCCCTGGAATTAGTCGTCCGGCTATGCCGCGCCGCGGAGGCTGGCCGCCGCGCCGGTGGCGGCAAGCCCGCCGCGACCGAGGACGGCCTGGCGCGGATCCTGCGGCGGCTAGAGACCGCGCCGGTGTCCGGAGCGACAGTGAAACTGCCGGAACTGGCGACGGCGGCACACCTGTCCGTCCGTTCGTTGCTCCGGCATTTCCGGGAACGGACCGGGACAACCCCGGGACAGTATCAGCTCCGTCTGCGCATCACCCAGGCCTGCCGGCGGCTGCAGGAAAGCCGGGAGCCCATCGCGGAAATCGCCCGGGACTGCGGGTTTCCGGACGGCAATTATTTCACGCGCCAGTTCCGCCGCGTCACCGGTCTCTCCCCCCGCGCCTTCCGCCGCGCCGCCAAGTAAGCCAAAGCAGATCCAGCGTTCCGTGCTACAGTTTCTTCTTTATCATCATAAGGATATTTCGCGCATGAGCCAGAAACTGAAACTCGGCATTCCCAAGGGCAGCCTGCAGGAATCCACCGTCGAACTGTTCCGGAAAGCCGGGTACGCGGTCTCTATCCGCGACCGCTCCTATGCGCCGGCGATCGACGATCCCGAAATCGAATGCCTGATGTTCCGCGCCCAGGAGATGGCCCGCTATGTCGAACGCGGCATCATGGACGCCGGGCTCACCGGCAAGGACTGGATCGTCGAGAACAACGCCGACGTGGTCGAAGTCGCGGATCTGGTCTACAGCAAAGCCACGACCAAGCCGTTCCGGTGGGTCTTGGCCGTGCCCGAGGACTCCCCCATCAAAAGCGTCAAGGACTTGGAAGGCAAGCGCATCGCCACCGAGCTCGTGGGCGCCACCCAGCGCTACCTGGCCAAGCACGGCGTCACGGCCGAGGTTGAATATTCCTGGGGCGCCACCGAGATCAAGGTGCCGCATCTGGTCGATGCCATCGTGGACGGCACGGAGACCGGATCCTCGCTGCGCGCCCACAAGCTGCGCATCGTCGACACCGTGGTCGAGTCCGTGACCAAGCTCATCGCCAACAAGGCGTCCTGGGAAGACCCGTGGAAGCGGCAGAAGATCGAGATCATCGCCATGCTGCTCCGCGGTGCGCTCCAGGCCGAGGCCAAAGTCGGCCTGAAATTGAATGTCCCGAAGGCGAAGCTCGAAGAAGTCACCCGCCAGCTTCCGGCTCTGCACACGCCGACCATCGCCAACCAGCTCGACGCCGAATGGCTGGCCGTAGAAGTGGTGGTGGACAAGGCGACGGTGCGCGACCTCATCCCCAAGCTCAAGTTGGCCGGCGCCGAAGGCATCATCGAATATCCTTTGAACAAAGTCATTTACTGACCCCGGCGGCCGCATGCGCACCGAACAGGACATGCTGGGCAGCATGGAAGTGCCCGATGACGCGCTGTACGGCATCCACACCGTCCGCGCCCTGACCAACTTCGGCTCCTGGCCGCCGGTGGATCCGGAACTGGTCAAGGCCTATGCCGCGGTCAAGCTTGCCTGCGCCCGGACCAATTGCGATCTTGGCGCCCTGACCCCGGAGATCGCTGCCGCCGTGGAGGCGGCCTGCCTGGAATTGATGGCCGGCCGGCATCTGGAACAGTTTCCGGTCAGCGCCCTCCAGGGCGGCGCGGGCACCTCGTTGAACATGAACGTGAATGAGGTCGTGGCCAACCTCGCGCTGCGGCAACTCGGCCGGAAGCCCGGGGACTATGCCGGGATCGGCCCCCTGGACACGGTGAACCTGCACCAGTCCACCAACGACACCTTTCCCACCGCCCTCAAAGTCGCGGCCATCCGCGGCTGCCGTGAACTGGACGCGGAACTGACCCGGCTGCACGCCGCCTTCCAGGAATTGGAGCGGAAGTTCGCCCGCACCGTCAAGATGGGGCGGACCGAACTCATGGACGCTGTGCCCTGCACCCTCGGCCGGACCTTCGGCGCCATGGCCGAAGCTTTCGCCCGTGACCGCTGGCGCATCTTCAAATGCGAAGAGCGCCTGCGGGTGGTGAACCTCGGCGGCACCGCCATCGGCACCGGCCTCGGCGCGCCGCGGGCCTTTATCTTCCAGGCCACGGATCGCTTGCGGGAGATCACAGGCTTCGGCCTGGCGCGCGCCGAAAATCTGGTGGACGCCACCCAGAATGCCGACGTGTTCGCCGAAGTTTCCGGCATCCTGCGCGTTGTGGCCTGCAATCTGCGCAAGATCGGCGGCGACCTGCGCCTGCTCGCCTCCGGCCCGGACTGCGGCCTGGGCGAGATCCGGCTGCCGGCGCGGCAGGCCGGCTCTTCCATCATGCCCGGCAAGGTCAACCCCGTGCTGCCGGAACACGCCGAGTCGGTGGCCTTGCAGGTGCTGGCGGCGGATCTGGCGATCACCCAGGCCGTCGCCGCCGGCCAACTTGAACTCAACGCCTTTCTACCGGTGATCGCGCACAACCTCCTCGGCGCGTTGCGCCTGCTGAACGGGCTGCTGCCCCGGTTCCGGGAACTGTGCGTCACGGGCATTGAAGCCACTGGCGCACCGCCCGCACCGGGCGCCATCGCCTGGGCCACGGCCCTGGTGCCACGCCTCGGGTACGCCGGAGCGGCGCGCGTGGCGGAGGCCATGCGCCGGAACGGCTGGGATGTGCACCGCGCCGCGGTCGAGGCCGGCGGACTGAAGGCGGCCGAGGTGGAGGCGTGGCTGGCGCCGGAACGGTTGCTCCAGCTCGGCCATGTTCAACCCGCCGCCCCGCCGCCATCCGGGCCGGAACCGCGGAACTCGTGATGAACCGGTTGGTTGCGTTCACCTGCAAACTTGCTTATATTCATTACTATGAAGGTTCCTTATCATCCAGTCGGCTCGTTGGCCGGCAAACGGGTTGCCGCCCGGTGGCGCATGGAAACCGCGGGTGGAATGATCCGTCTTTCCGGTTTCATCTGGCGCCTGGCGGCGGCCGGCCTGCTGGCGGCGGCCGTTTTTCAGGGCCCGGGTGTAGCGGCCCAGGAAACTACCACATCTTATTCCAAGATTGACGAGGAAACCCTGCGGCGCATGGCCAAGTCCGGCGACCTGCGTGCCCAGTTTTATCTCGGCGCCCGCCTTTCCGCGGGCAACGGCGGCACGGAACGCAATCCGCGCGAGGCTGTCATCTGGTTGCGCAAATCCGCGGATCAAGGCTTTCCCCTGGCCCAATTCAGTCTGGGTATTTTATATGAACAGGGCGAAGGCGTGACGCGAAATTCCGACGAGGCGTTGCGCTGGTATCAGGCCGCCGCCGACCAGGGATATGCCCTCGCCCAATACAACCTGGCGGTCATGTATGAAAAGGGCGACGGCATCCCGACCAACCCAAGCCTGGCCGGAAAATGGTACATGGCGGCGGCCGAACAGGGACAGGGCAAAGCCCAGTACAATTTGGGCTGTCTGTACATGGAAGGCCGCGGCGTGGGCCGGGACTTGGTGGAATCCTACAAATGGATGTGCCTGGCCGAAGCCTCCGGCAACGAACTGGCGATCAAGGGGAGGAAACTGGTGGAGGCGCTGCTGAGCAAGGAAGATCGGCAGGAAGGACGGAAACGGGCGGAACAATTTACCGAGTTTCTGCGCCGGAACAAGACTGTGACCAATCGGGATGGCGCCGGCAAGTAGAGCCTGCTGACATTCCGGTTTTTTTGGCAACTCACGGGTGGAGCGGAAACGGATGGCGGAAGTCCAACCCAATCAAGATCCCGATCCGGCAAAGCCGGAGTCTTTTGATGCGGATACCTTCTCCGGCATCCAGATCGTCCGGCGGGCGTCAAAACCGGGGGCCGGTTCTAGAATCCGCCCGCCGCCGGCGCAGGTCACGGTGCTGCCGCCGCCAGCGGATGATTCCGGGAACTCCGCCGAAGGAGGAAGCTCCCGGCTGGGACGCCAGTCCCGCGTCCGTCCGGCCTTGAAAATGCCGGAACCGGGCAGAAAAAGCCATTTCCCCATGCCCCCCGGCATGGAACCGTCATCGCAGTTGTTCCCCCAGCCGCCGGCGGGAATGGAACCGTCGGGAGTGGATGATATGGCCGGCACGGCCACGATCCGGTTGAGCGCGCCGATGCGGTCTTCGAGCCTCACCGGCGACGGCCGGCGATCAGGCTCCGGCATGAACTCCGTCGCCGGGTTTACCCGCAAACCCGAAAGCGGTGCCGAGGCTGGAGCCAATGCGCCGCCGGTCATGCCGTTGCCGCCGCCGATGGCGTCAGGTGCCGGCATGCCCATGCCGGCCGGGTTCCCCTTTCCCGTGGCTCCCGCCACCGCGCCGCATCATCCCCCGCCCATTCCCGGATTCGCGCCATCCTCGGGAACCGGCATGCCCATGCCGCTCATGCCGGCAGGATCCGAAACCCCGGCCGCCCCGGCAGAATCACGATCCGGAACCGCCGCCCCGGCGGCCACTGAGGATCATCATGCCGTGGTTCTGGGACTGCGCCGGAAATCCGAGCCCGTCCCGGCCGAAAAAAGCGCGGCAGAGGACGCGAACAAGGACGCCGAAGACCGCCACGCCTGGATCTCGCCTGATCACATCTATCATCTCCAGATCATGCTGATCTGCCTCATGTTTGTCGCCGCGGAAATCATCACCAAGGGACTGCCGCTGTTGCGGGCGGCCAAGAACGGACTCGGGTACCTTCCACTTGCCGGCTCCGCCTTCCTGTTGCTGGGCTTTCTCGGCCTCATCTGCGTGGACAAAGCCTGGTCGCGCGTCCTGACCGGCATCTACTTTTTCTTCTGCATCGTCTCCAGCGGTGTCATGACCCTGGTATTGCCGATCTTTGCCGCCCTCGTCGCACGCTGGGGACGGCCGGATTACATGGATGTCCTGCAATTCCTGCCGGCCGTTTCCCTGGTGGCGGCAGCATTTTCCCTGTATCTTTCCAGCATCTTGCTGCTCTTCGGCTCGGCCGGGCCGGTGCGCTGGTCCCTGGCCGGAGCGGCCATGGTGGCCGCCATGATCCTGCCCTGGACCGCCATCGAAAAATGCCTGCCGCGGGAGGAAATGTTCTCCTTCGGAGCCGCCTCCAATATCGATGACCTGGAAAGCTCAGACCCGAGACGGAACGACCTCATCCACCTGCCGGGGCGATCCGCGACGGGGCCGGGGCACGACATCATGCCCCTGGGCGGCCAGGCGGTCTCGGTCACCTCGTCGACAAATTACGAAATCAATCTTCCCGACGGTTGGCGTTTCGATCCGCTCCCCCCCAATCCCGATCCCGAACTGCTGGCGGTGCTGAGTTCGCTGGACGGCCTGATCCAGGTGGAAGTGCGCGTCCTGTCGATCCCAAACCCGGAAGCCACGCTCGGATTCGTCACCAACAGCCAGATCGAAGAGATCCGGCCCCGTTTCCCCGGCGTGACGAGCATGGACATCAAAGGCATGCCGGACCGGAAAAAAATCTACGCCGTCAGCGGCCACGACCGGGTCCTTCAACTCGTGGTCAACGGCGGCAAGGGTTGGTTCCTGCTTTCCTGCCGCACATCCGCCGACTTGTTGAAAAGCCGCCAGGAAGACGTGGATCTGGTCTTCAGGAGCTTTGACGTCCGCTGACCGCGTCCACAGGCGGCACCGCCGGCACGACGGCATCAAGCAACAGGACGGGAATGCCATCTTCGACCGGGTAACACCGGCCGCACTGCGTACATTCCAGGCTCCGGCCGCCGTCCGCCGCCGGACGCAGCGAGGGGCGCTCCGCACAGGCCGGGCAGGCAAGCAGTTCGAGCAGTTCCGGGGTGATCATGTCCGGCATGGGCATTCAGCTTTCGGATAGCGGCGCGCAAAATCAGGAACTCCGGCGGCGGACGCCGGCGGAGCCTGACCTCAACCTACCCAACCGCAGCCTGAATGCAAGGACGGAAGTTGCATTGCCGCAGCTTGCGGATAAACTACTCCCGACCATTTTTTCGATTTTTGGAGATTGACGACGTGCCCGCGGTCCTCAACATGCTCAATGAAGATGCGCCTTCCGGCCGCGGCGGCAAGGCCGCGGGAAAGGGTGCGCAGCGGGGGCGTTGGCGCGTGGCCCTCTTCCGGCTCCTGATCTGGGCGGCCGTGTTCCTGGCGCTGATTCTGACCTTGACGGCCGGCTGGAGCGGCTTGGTACGGGTTTTTTTGACCCACAACCCCCACTTCCTTCTCCAAACCGTCAAGATCGAAGTGACTCCGGGCCTGCAACTCCGGGGTGAACAGATGCTGGCCGTCCTGCCGACGCTGGGCGTCCGCAAGGGCCAGGACAATCTGTTCGCCATTGATCTGCCCAAACTGCGCAAAAGCCTGGGCGCCAGATCAGTGCTGATCGCCGATATGGAAGTGCGCCGTTGCCTTCCCGGCACCCTGGAAATCCGCATCCGGGAACGGCTTCCCCGGGCCCGTCTCGGATTTGCCGGCGACCGCCTGGTCGATGAAAACGGCTGGATCCTGCCGGGAAGCCCCGCGGACGCGCAAAAAAACCTGCCGGTGATCTACGGCTTCATCCGCAGCCCGGCCACGGTCGGAGAAATGGTCCGTGACGAATTCGTGCGCAGCGCCCTGCAATGCCTGCGCCGCCTGAGCACCCAACCGTACGGCCGGCTTCTGGACGTAAAGGCCATCCAGATCGATCCGGTCCAGAAAACGCTCTGTCTGAACCTGCATGAAAAAGGTTCCTTCCGCGAGAACGCCAAGGTCACCATTCCCGCCGACCCGGCCCAGATGGAAGAAGCCCTGGTCAAGGTTCAAGAAATCGCCCGCGACCGCCAATACGGCCAACCCACCGGCAGCATTGACGCCCGGTACATCAACAACATCCCGGCCCGGCCGTGACGGCAACAACGCCCCTGCCCCCGAGCTTCCTCATCCGCTGAGAACCCTGCCATGCCTGACGAACGTATCCTGTTGGTGACGGGCACGGACGGACCCGGTATCGAAGAGGCCGCCCGCGCCGCGGTGCGCCATCTAACCGGAGACAATCCGCCGGCGGAAAGCCTCGAAATCTTCCGGGAACGGCTTGATCTGTCCCCGGTCGAACTCCTCACCGGCGCCACCCAGGCCATACTCTCTCCGCCATTCCTGGGCGGAGACAAGACCGTCTGGCTCCACCTCGACGGCGGATTTCCCACCGAAGGCGCCGCCAAAGGCCGGGCCGAAAACGCCGCCGCCGCCCTGCGCCGCCTGGCCGAGGCGCTCGACGCCGGCCTCCCCGCCAGCATCTCCCTGGTCCTCAGCGGCACCCAGGACCGCAAGACGCCGCTGCAGCGACTGCCCGCCGCCGTGGAAAAAGCCGGCGGCCGCGTTCGCCTCCTGAACCGCCCCGAGTTCGGCAACTTCGGCTGGGAGCGGGACATGGCCGCCATCATCCGCCGCCGCGCCGCGGAAAAAAAGATGGATCTTCCCGAGGATGTGGTCGAATATCTTCTCGACATCCTCGGCACCGACACCGGCCGCCTCTCCGCCGAACTCGAAAAACTCCTCTGTCATGCCGGCGGCCCCGGCCAGCCCGTCACCCTTGCCAACGCCCAGGCCGTCTGCCTGGGCGACGGCGAAGCCAATGACTGGACCCTGCTCGACGCCCTCCGCACCCGCAACCACCAGCTGATCTGGGCCGAACTCGGCTCCCGGCTGGCCCGGGAAAAAGACCCCGACTCGGCCGTGCTCCGCCTGCTCGGCCTCCTGAGCCGCGAATTCAGCGCCATGCTCCAACTCCAGGTCTTCGCCCAGACCCGCGGCCTTCGCAGCGCCCGCGACGCCGAATTCGCCATCGGCCGCCTGACGCCCGAGGAAAAAGCCGCGCTCCTACGCAAAGGCTTCACCTTCCTGGGAATGAATTCGTTCCCGCTGAAAAAACTCATGCCATCGTTGGGCACCTGGTCCGGGCGCGACCTAGTGCGGCTCATCCCCGCCGTCCGCGACGCCTGGTGGGCCGTCGTCTCCGGCGCGGCCTCCGACAAACGCACCGTCCTTGAATCCGTGCTCCTGCAGCTTAAAGCGTAAATAAAGCATCCCCGACCCAAGGGGCGAGGTATCCAACAGCCAAACCCAAAACACAAGAGTATACGGCATATCGAGCAAGGGTAAAATTCGGAGCGTTGTTGAGCAAGGCCTTCAGCCTTGTTCAACCAGCATTCGCGATCGTCTCCGTCACGGAACCACAAACAAGGCCTGCCTCATCGCTATCGAAATCGGGATCGCGATCGGGGATGTTCCGATTTCGATTTCGAAGAGGGCGATCCTGCCAGTTCACACGAACGACCGCCTAACTACTGAACTGCACACTAGGAGGACTCGATGCCATGGATATTGAAACCAGCCTTCGGGTCCTGACCCTGCTCTGCGACACGCTCAACACCCCCGTCGACATCGATGAAACCCTGGAACGCATCACCGGCATGACCGGCGTGCTCATGGAAACGCGCCAGACCGCGATCCTGCTCCGAGACGACGACCGCAACGAACTCATCGTCCGCACCCGCGCCGGCATCGCCGCGCCCGGCCTGCAGACCGGCCATCCACTGGCCGTCAACGCTCGCCTGAAACACATCCTGCTGCGCATGAATTCGATGCGACAGATCGGAACCATCGAATCCGGCATCGAGGGTATCGGCTTCCCGATCCTCGTGACGCCCCTGCGCGTCAAGGGCGAACGCGTCGGCCTGCTCATCACCGGCAGCCTTTTTCCCGGCCGCACCTCGTTCGACGGGCTCCGCCGCCGCCTCTTCTCCCTCATCGCCGCCTTTTCCTCCCTGATCCTTGAAAACGCCAAGGCCGGCGACTATCTCCGCCAGCAGTTTGCCCAGCGTTCCGCCGAACTTCTCGAAGCGAACCGGCTTGCCGCCGCCGGAGGGACCCGCAGCGCCGAGGAACACCTCATGGTCAGCTCTCTCAAAAACCCGACCAAGGTCGTCCGTCTCCTAGCCGTCTCCTTCTATAAAGAATTGGCCCGCGCGGGGTTCAGCCCCGGCCATATCACCACGGCGGCGGCCGAACTGCTGGACTGCATCACCCGTCAGGAAACCGTCGCCGCCGTCAGCGCCCCGCCGCGACCGCTCCGGGGCCCTGACCAAATCGAGTCCTGAACCGCTTCGCGGGCGCTCACCCGCTTCCGGAATCCAGGGCTTCCCGGAACTTGGCGACCAGTTCTTTCCCCGAAAACGGTTTCTGGATGAAATGCACCCCTTCCTCCATCACGCCGTGAGGGCCGAGGATGTCGGCCGTGTAGCCGGACATGAAAATCCGCTTGAGACGCGGATAAAGGGCGACCAGTTTTTGGGCCAGGGTCTGGCCGTTCATCTCGGGCATGACCACGTCGGTCAGGAGCAGATGGATCTCGCTGGCATGCTCCCGGGCCAGACTGACGGCCTCCCCCGGGCTGCCGGCCGCCAGCACGGTGTAGCCCTGCGCCTTGACCATCCTCACGACCAAATTCAAGACGGCCGGATCGTCATCCACCAGCAGGACCGTTTCCTGACCGCGCGCCGCAAGCCTCTCCGGAACGTCCGCCGGCAGCTGCGCCCCGCCACCGCAGGGCCGGGGCAGATCAATATTTTCGCCGATGAGAGGCTGGACCGGACTCAACGGTTCCATGGCAAGTTCGGCAGGCATGAGAATCATCCCTCCCGGCATTATTGCGGACGTATGACGTGGTACCAAACACTGACCGGGCTCCCGGTTCTTTCCATCCATCCCCATCCCGTATGGGTGATCTGCAAATGATTTCTCCAGACTTGAGCCGGCCGGTTGTCCTCGGATGAATGGAGGGCGATTTGCAAAAACCGCAACCGACTCAAATCAAAGCCGGCTTCCCCCTGATGGATGGCATCCACGATCACCATGTGGTTTATCGGGACCAGGCACTTCCCGTCATGCTTGCCATGTCCTTTGGCAAAGTCCATGGAAAGCGCGTGCCGCTTCTCCTGAAGATGGCGGCCCGCCAATCCCGTGAGCGCATTCACCACGTGTTCCAGCGTCCAATGCGGTAATGCCTCAGTTACGGGAGGTGCGCTGGCTTGGGGGGGCTTGGGAAGATCTCCTGGCCGAGGTCAGCCTGGGAGTTTCCGGCGAGTAGATCCAGCGCGGTTTTGAGTGAGCGTG
>CAITSE010000309.1 GCA_903894975.1 uncultured Lentisphaerota bacterium | reverse complement strand
CCTGAACGCGAACGTCGAACATTGAACATTGAACGTCCAACGTCGAATTGAAGTTCACGCCGTAGGTTTAAGCTCCATCCGGTCGGTTTTCCCTTCAACGTTCAGCGTTCGACGTTCGATGTTCAACGTTCGTTTTCTCTTAAGTTGACGCGCATGCCCGCCGCGGCTCCAATCCAAATCAGTCAGGCTAAGAAATAATTTCTGGAGTTGTTATGCCCCGCATCATGACCCAACGCGGCCTGCTTTTCATTCTCGGGCTGGCCCTGGCCATCAACCTGACCGTAGGCTGGCGCGTCTACTCCACCGAGGCACGCGACACCGGTGAAAAAGAGGCCTTCGAAAAAGTCCAGGTCATGATGCAGGTGCTCCACCTGATCCGCCAGGATTATGTGGAGGCGGACAAGACCGGCTACACCGAGCTGCTCTACAACGCCACCCGCGGCATGGTCGGCACGCTGGATCCGTTCAGCGACTTCCTGGACCCGGCCGAGTACAAGGCCATGCTCCAGGTGACCGAGGGCAAGTTCGGCGGCCTGGGCATCACCATCGCCGTCCGCAACGGCGAACTGGTCATCATCGCCCCGATCGAGGGTTCGCCCGCCGCCAAGGCCGGCGTCCAACCCGGCGACATTGTCCGCAAGATCGGCGACTTCGTGACCGAGGGAATGAACATGCAACAAACGGTGGCCAAGCTCAAGGGCGAGCCCGGCACCAAGATCACCCTCAGCCTCTACCGGCCGGCCACCAAGGAGGCGCTGGACGTCACCATTGAGCGGGCCATCATCGAGATTCCGCCGGTCGCCGACGCCCAGGTTCTGCCGGACGGCATCGGCTACGTCCGCATCATCGAATTCTCCGAACCCACCGCCGCCCGGCTCAGGGAATCCCTGGACAAGCTGACCAAGGACACCAGTCTCAAGGGATTGGTGATCGACCTGCGCAACAATCCCGGCGGCCTGCTCGACCAGGCCGTGGACGTCTGCAGCTTCTTCCTCCCGGCGAAGCAGCTCGTGGTCTCCACCGAGGGCCGGCGCCCCTCGCAGAAACAGGAACACTTCACCGACAGCCGCCCCAAGTTCCCGGCCGCCGTGCCGATCGCCATCTTGGTCAATGAAGGCTCGGCCAGCGCCGCCGAGATCGTCTCCGGCTGCCTCCAGGACTACAAGCGCGCCGTGCTCATCGGCGAAAAGACCTTCGGCAAAGGCTCCGTCCAGAACCTGATCGAGCTGGCCGACGGCAGCGCCCTGCGCCTGACCACCGCCCACTACTACACCCCGAGCCGCCGCATCATCCACGAGCACGGCATCGAGCCGAACATCACCGTCCGCCTCACCGTCGACGACCGCAAACGGCTGATGGAAGCCGATCCCGCCCATCCCGGCAGCGGCAAGCTCCGACCCGACCTGGATCCGCAATTCCAGCGGGCCCGGGAAATCCTCACCAGCTTCAACACCTACCAGACCGCCCTCGCCGCCAAGTTCCAGGCGGCGAAAACCCCCGCCGAGCCCGCCGCGGAAAAGAAGTAACCTAGCCCGGCCAAGCCAGAACCGCGTTTGTGGTGCTATGCGACCTTTACGTCCGGCTTGCCCGGGCTACTGTTTGAATTTGTACAGGTAACTTATTTCGAGTAGAGGCTCTTGCGGAAGTACCGCAAGACAAGAGCCGGGGTTCAGGGTTCAGGGTTCAGGGTTCAGGGTTCAGGGTTCAGGGTTCAGGGTTCAGGGTTCAGGGTTCAGGGTTCAGGGTTCAGGGTTCAGGGAAACCACTGTCAGATATATGAAGGTGTTGTACATCTCTCAGATTCCGCCTCCTGAACCCTGACACCTGAACCCTTCTTTGCTGGCAGGACGAGTTCTGCCAACGCCTCATTAAACAACACGTTTCACTCCGAGGGTTCCGATGGATGCCTGGCGCGACCTGCAACTGCCCATGACGGAAGCGGATGCGCGCAGCCTCCGCACCGGCGACCTGGTCCGGCTCACCGGCCCGGTCTTCACCGCCCGCGACGCCGTGCACAAGCACCTGGCCGCCGGCCATGAACCGCCCTGCGACCTCCGCGGCACGGTCCTGTTCCACTGCGGCCCGGTCATCATCCGCGACCCCGCCAGCGGCGCCTGGCGCGTCACCGCCGCCGGGCCGACGACCTCGATCCGCGAAGAACCGTACATGGCGGAGATCATCCGCCGTTTCGGCATCCGCGGCATCATCGGCAAGGGCGGCATGGGCGAGGGCACGCTCACTGCCTGCCGCGAGCACGGTTGCGCCTATTTCCAGGCCACCGGCGGCGCCGCCCAGGTCCTGGCCGCCTGCATCCGCAGCGTCCGCAATGTCTACTGGCTCGAGGAATTCGGCGCGCCGGAAGCCCTGTGGGAACTGGAGCTGAAAAACTTCCCCGTGACCGTCACCATGGACGCCGCCGGCCGCAACCTCCACGCCGAGATCGAAGCCACCTCCCGCCTCCGCCTGGACGCCCTCCTCGCCGCCGGCCCCAAGCCGTAACCCGGCCGCCGGGCGGAAAATGCCATCCACATCTTTGCCACAAAGAACACAAAGATCACATCTCCCGGAGATTCCCTCCCCATGGCCTTTCTGGACTGTCATTTCTTTTCCGAGACCCTCGGACTGTCCACGTCGATGTATGTGATCCTGCCCCAGCCCACCCGCAGCCAGATCGGCATGACCGGCGCGGCCGGCGCCGGCAAACACCCGGTGCTCTTCCTGCTCCACGGGCTCTCGGATGACCACACCATCTGGCTTCGCCGCACCTCCATCGAACGCTACGTCGCCCCCCTCGGCCTGGCCGTGGTCATGCCTGCCGTGGATCGCAGTTTTTATACGGACATGGCCTGCGGCGGCCGCGACTACTGGAGCTTTATCAGCGAAGAATTGCCGGCGCTCTGCCGCCAGTTTTTCCCCATCTCCGACCGGCGCGAGGACACCTTTGCCGCCGGCCTGTCCATGGGCGGCTACGGCGCATTTAAGCTCGCCTTGAACCACCCCGGCCGTTTCGCCGCCGCCGGCAGCCTCTCCGGCGCGCTGGACCTGCCCACCACCTGGGAGCGGGACGACCTCAACATCCATGCGGAACTCGTCAACACGTTCGGCCCCAAAGAACAACTCCGCGGCTCCGCCAACGACCTCTTCCCCGCCGCCACCAGGCTCGCCGCGGCGGCCGACCCCAAGCCCCGCCTCTACCAGTGGTGCGGCACCGAAGATTTCCTCTACCAGGACAACCTCGCCTTCCGTGACCACGCCCGCAAGCTCAATCTGGACTTGACCTACGAAGAGGAACCCGGCACCCACGACTGGGGCTGTTGGGACCGCAAGATCCAACGCTTCCTCGAATGGCTGCCGTTGCCGGGGAAGTAAAGGCCTGTGGTCTGTAGGTCCGTGGTCCGTGGGGCAGCGGACCGATGCATCCTCCGGGAGTACCGACTCCTATCGAGAGCCCTCGATGGCCATCGGGGGCTCTCGAGGGCTCTCGACTGAAGTCGGCTTAACCCTTGAAACCCCGTCCCGCCGCCTCACTCCAAACCCTGCGCCCGGCGCCAGGCCCGGGGCGTCATCCCCTCCAGACGCCGGAACAGGCGGGTGAAATACCCGGGATCCTCAAAGCCACAGGACCAGGCCACCTCCTTCACCGCCAGCGGCGTGGCCTCCAACAAATGCTTGGCCTGCGTGATCCGGCTGCGGTTGATGAAATCCGTCAGCCGCGTCCCGGTCTCTTTACGGAACAGGTGGGAGAGATAGTCCGGCGCGCAATGCACCGCCTGCGCCAGGCGGCGGACCGACAGCGCCGGGTCGTCCAGGGACGAATGGATGAGCTGAACGCACTGGCCGATCTTAAAATGCCGGTGGGACGCGGCCGCGGGCGGCTCGTCCAACAGATGCCGAATCAGGGCCAGCATGGCCCACACCAGGCCGAGGCGGACATCGTCGCCGGCCGCGCCCATGGCAACCGCATCGTCCGCCAGCCGTTCCAGTTTCCGGCAGAGTTCGGGATGAGCGTGGCGTTCGGGCACGGTCATCACCCGCGGCCGGCCGTGGCGGTCGGCATGGGCCAGGTGCAGGGAGACATGGTCCGCGGTCATGCTCACCACCAAATTGTGGAACGGCCCGGCCGCATCGGCGGACGCCGTCTCACCATGAGCGGTGTAGCGCGGCATCAGGCACAGTTCGCCGGCGTGCAGCATGAACTTGGCCGGGCCGCAATCAAACCCGGTCCGCCCCGAAACCTGGAGAAAAATCTCGGGATTGGGGTGCATGTGCATGCCGGGGGAAAGCTTGTTCGGCCCGGACGGCGGAACCCGGATCACGGCCGGACCGTGCCGGAGCGCCGCCAGGGTTTCATCCAGAACCTGGCGGATGATGACCGCGGGCGGCACCGGCGGCTGCCGGAGGAGCAGGCGGCGCCCGGACGCAGCCGGGACCGCAGAGGAGGGGGCGGGATGGAGAGAAGACATGCGAGCCTCAGGCGAAATTTTGGTAGTTAGTAGTCAGTAGCGAGTAGTCGGCAGTAGTCGATGGTAGTCGCCGGTAGTCGCCGGCCCTCAGAATAGCCGCAGACGCCCCCTCGGGCAAAGCCAATCGCAGATCCGGCATTCGTCTCCGTCATTCTGCCTACTCGCTACTGGCTACTAGATTCTGCCGCACTTCTCCAACGTTCATCACACCTAAGATTTTTCCCATTGTTTGCAGAAAAATAACAGCTTTTCCCGTTGATTCCACCCCGGGTGCCATCACGTTATGTGACATCTTCTGAACGACACACGCCGTCCGGTCCCCGGCGGCAGGCCCCGTTTTCATCACCCCACCCCACAAACGGCCCCCCCATGAGCACCCCGATCCGCGTCACCGTCTGGAACGAATTCCGCCACGAAAAGCGCAACGACAAAGTCAAGGCCGTCTATCCCGACGGCATGCATGCCGTCATCGCCCAGGCCCTGAAGGCCGCCGGCGGCATGACGGTGCGCACCGCCACCTTGGACGAGCCGGAGCACGGCCTCACCCCCGAAGTCCTGGCCGAAACCGACGTCCTCACCTGGTGGGGGCACACGGCCCATGGCGATGTCAAGGACGAAGTGGTCAAGCGCGTCCAGGAACGGGTGCTCCAGGGCATGGGCCTGATCGTCCTGCACTCGGGACACCACTCCAAGGTGTTCAAAGCCCTCATGGGCACCACCGGCAACCTGCGCTGGCGCGAGGCCGGCGAAAAAGAACGGATCTGGACCGTCTCCCCCGGGCACCCCATCGCCCAGGGCGTCGGCGAGTACTTCGAACTGGCCCACGAAGAAATGTACGGGGAACAGTTCGACGTCCCCCAGCCCGACGAACTCGTCTTCCTCTCCTGGTTCCAAGGCGGCGAAGTCTTCCGCAGCGGCGCCTGCTGGACCCGCGGCCGCGGCCGGATCTTCTACTTCCGCCCGGGTCACGAGACCTACCCGACCTTCCGCGACGCCAATGTGCAGCGCGTCATCGCCAACGGCGTCCGCTGGGCCGCGCCCCATGCGCAGCAGGCCTACAATTGCCTCCACGTCAAAGAGGCGATGGAGCCGATCCCGGCTCAGACCTGAACAACCGGTTGCGGGTTGTGAGTTGCGGGTTACGGGTTCGAATTTGAACAGAAGGCGCGGAGACGCAGAGAAACCCGGTTTTCTTTGTGTCTTTGCGCCTTCTGTTAAGCCGGTTTTTCCGGTTTCGAGTTTCCAGTTTCAAACGACGGAGCGAAGCATCATGAGCGGGAAGAAATTGCGTTGCGGCGTCATCGGCCTGGGCATGGGGCGCGGCCACATTGAAGGCTACAACAGCCATGCGCAGGCGGAAGTCGTGGCCATCGCCGACCCCGACGCCAAGCGGCTGGAGGAATTTGGCGCGAAGTACAACATCGCCCCGGAGCACCGCTACGCCGACGCGGAGAAGATGCTGAAGAAAGAGAAACTCGACGTCGTCAGCATCGCCACGCCCAACAAGTTCCACCAGCCCCTGGCCCTGGCCGCCTTCAAGGCCGGCTGTCATGTGCTCTGTGAAAAGCCCATGGCCATGAACGCCGCCCAGGGCCGGCAGATGCTTGCCGCCGCCAAAAAAGCGAAGCGCCGGCTCATGATCAACTTCTCCTACCGCTTCCGCCCCGCCTCCATGGATCTCAAGCGCCAGGTGGAGAGCGGCGTGCTCGGCAACATCTATTTCGCCCGCACCGTCTGGCACCGGCGCCGCGGCATGCCCGGCTTCGGCGGCTGGTTCGGCCAGAAAGAACTCGCCGGCGGCGGCCCGTTGATCGACCTGGGCGTGCACCGGCTCGACCTGGCTCTCTGGCTCATGGGTTACCCCAAGCCGGTCTGGGTCATGGGCAGCACCTATTCCGCCATCGCCGGCCCGCTGGCGGCGAAGGAGAAGAAGAAATTCGACGTCGAGGACCTGGCCGTCGGCCTGGTCAAGTTCGCCAACGGCGCCACCCTGGAAGTCGAGGCATCCTGGGCCGCGAACATCAAAGAAAAAGAACACCAGCAGACCCGCCTGCTCGGCGATCGCGGCGGCCTGCTCCAGTACAACCTTAATGAAGGCTACGAATACGAAGCCGAGATGTACCTGGAACGGGAAGGCTGCCAGTGCGACCTGAAACTGCGCGGCTCCACCACCAAGACCCCCAGCGCCTATTACCACTTCATCGACAGCATCGTGACCGGCCAGCCCCACATCGCCACCGGCGAAGAAGGGCTCATCGTCATGGAATTGCTCGACGCCATCTACCAGAGCGCCGCCACCGGCGAACCCGTCCGCATCCGCTGACCGCACTCCCAGGCCGCATTCTCTCCCCGGTTGAGCGGGCATCCTGCCCGCTCAACCGGGGAGGGCGGGTGTCCACACCCGGCAAAAACAGGCCGGCGGGCGTCATGCCGGTCATCGTCGCAGTTCCCGGCAACGCCGCGTAACACGTGGTGCAACCACGTGGCTACACTTGGATCTTCCCGGCTTGTCTGCCAATTACAGGGGCGTGCCCCTGCCTATTGTCCTTCAGTCCCTACGGGACGCAACCGGACACAAAAAAACACCCCTTCGCGCTTCCCGGGCACCCGAGTCCCACCGGTGGGACTTTGATGAAACCTTTTTGTAATCAATAAATTACGTCGTAAAAAAAACGAACCGGTTCCGGCGGGAAACGACTTTCCAGACCAGAGTCCCCCCGCGGCAACACCAACCGCCGGGGCGGGCGCCAAAGCCGCGAAATCCGTTGGCGCTGAACCCATCGCCGAAGCACCCGCGCGCCAACCGCCAACGCATTTCGCGGCTTTTCTTCCCCCACAGAAACGTGGCCACTGCCACCCTCAGGGGGATTCAGGGGGCGGGAGGACGCCGCCACCGGACTCTTCGTCTTCCTCTTCCCTTCCGCCTTCCTGTCAGCTCCAGACTCCGGCGAGGACGGCGCCGCAGTGGCGGCAGCGGCCGGCGGCCACATCCAGCTTCGTGACCGCGAACAGGTCGCGCTGGACGACGGGCTTGTGGCAGGCGGGGCAGACCGTGGTCGCTGCGTCCGGGACGTCCCGAACATTGCCGATGTAGACATAGCGCAGCCCGGCGGCGCGGGCGTCGGCCCGGGCCTGGAGCAGCGTTTCCAGGGGCGTCGGCGCCACCTGCGTGAGCTGATAGGCCGGCATGAACCGGGAGAAATGCAGCGGCGTGTCCGGCCCGACTTTTTCCGCCAGCCACGCGCACATCCGGCGGATCCCGTCGCGCTGGTCGGTCCAGCCCGGCACGACCAGGTTGACCACTTCCACCCAGACCCCGGCCTGGCGCAGCAGCACCAGCGCGTCCAGCACCGGCTGCAACCGGCCGGAATTGAGGCGGCGGTAGGTGCCCTCGTCAAAACCCTTCAGGTCCAGGTGCGCCGCGTCGAGCACGGGCGCCAGTTCGCGGAGCGGTTTTCCCTGGATCGAGCCGCAGGTGACCATGATCGTTTTCACGCCGGCGGTGCGGCAGGCCCGGGCGATCCCGAGCGTGTACTCATAGAACGCCACCGGATCCGAATACGTGCAGGCGATTGAGGCGCAGCCCAGGCTTTTCGCGATGGCCGGCACATCCTCCGGGAACAGGCTGAGCCGGGCCATGTCCGCATAGCTCAGGCTTGCCGGCAGCGGCGCTTTCAGACGCAGTTCCGGGCCTGTCGCATCCTTGGTTTCTTCCGGCCGGCGCTGGGAAATTTCCCAGTTCTGGCAATTCAGGCAATGAAAGATGCAGCCCGCCGTGGCCAGGGAGAACGACTTGCTGCCGGGCAGAAAGTGAAACAACGGCTTTTTTTCCACCGGGTCCGCATGCAGGCTGCACGGGTTCGCATAGGCCAGGGTGAAGAGCGTGCCGCCGCGGTTGACCCGGACGCGGCAGGGCCCGCGCCGGCCCGGTTCCAGGACGCAGCCGTTCGGACAGAGACCGCAGCATGCCGCGCCGGCGTTGCCCGGCTCCCAGTGCAGCGCCTCCCGCGCCCAGCCGCGCCGGAGCCAGAGATCCCAGGTCGCGTCGTCCGGCAGTTCCCGGCCCGCCGTGATTCCCGCGGCCGCCGGCCGGTCGCCGCCACAGCCCGGGAGCAGCCCCGCGGCGGCCCCGGCCAGACCGCACAGGCCGAGCTTCAACGCCTCCCGCCGCGAACACCGCGCGTCATCCCAGCTTCCCAGAGTTGTCCGTGCCGGCTCCATACCGGGGAATATACCCGCGCGGCCGACCACACGCAGAAAAGAATTCGCTTCTTTAGCCATGAATAGATCCGGCTAGCTCGGCAGGATCAGGAACGGTTTGGGCGGCTCGCCGGTGACGAAGTAATAGATCCAGCTCACGCCCAGCAGGACCAAACCGGTGATCATCTCCCCCGCGATAATCCCGAACATCAACGGTTTCAACTTGTTATATACCACGACGCCGCCGTAGTGCGTGACCAGCCCCTTCACTACCCCGCCCGCCATGAACGACGCCCACAGCGAAACGCCCGCCCAAGAATTGCCGATCAGGAACATCACCGGGTGAAACGGCCACTTGCTGAAGCGCAGCCGCCCCGCCGTCATCAACAGCACCACGCCGAAACCGCCGGCCAGGGCTAGGAGCGCCTTACGGTCCGGTGCGATGGCGGCCAGGCGGTCGAGTCCGTGCAGCGACACCGCCTCCTGCAAGCGCCCCTGCGCCTCCAGCCGCTGCTCCATCTGCAAGGCCTCGCGGAAGGGCACGGTCGGGATGTTGGTGGTGCAGTACCACTCCCACATGCTCGCCCCGCGGTCATAGACCACGTACAGCGTCACCGGCACGGCCACGGCGAACGCGACCACGACCGCCAGGATCACGGCGCGCGACGCCCGGAGCACCGGCACCTGACGCAGATCCAGCACCTTGCAGGAATTAACCATGAACGAGAGGAACGCCTCCCGCGGATCGGCCATGAGCACGCAGGAGCAGAGGAACAGGATCATGGCGGTCTGCGCCCCCAGCGCGGCAGGCCCGATCAGGCCGACCAGCACCGCCGCCGGCACGGCGTAGTACTGGACGAAAAAGCAGCCGGTCTCAGCCACGATGCGCGAGAGTACAACGAACGCCATCACCATGATCCCCGTCGCCGCCAGGGCGAAGGGCCATTCCAGGCGCGCGAAAATCATGAGAAAAAGCACGAACAAACTCATGCACGCCAGGAACATGCGCCCGCCCCAGACCGTTTCCGGCGGCGGCCGGTCCGGCGCCGGCAACCCGAGCGTGGCGCGCGCCACCTGGCTGTAGAAACGGCGCCCGGTGAAAAGCAGCACCAGAAGCATGGCCAGAAAGGCGCCGAACGAAATATTGTCGGTAATGTTCGGCGCCGGCCCGCCCGCGGCAATCCCGTACCCGGCCAGAAAACCGATGATCAGCGCGATCACGATCGGCCCCAGGGCGATGGAGATGGACACCTCGGTCGAGAGGAAAAACGCGAATGCCACCACCGACATGAAAAAACTAGGCCGGAACACGTACCAGGCGTCGCCCCGAGACAGAGTCGGGAACAGGGGGCGCAACGAGGTGAAATCGAGATAGAGCGGGATTTCAATCAGTTTTTCCGGAAACCAGATTAGGAGATAATTGTTGAGATGGACGACCATCATGGTCACGGCGCCGCACCAGAACAGGCGGTTGCGGAAGATCGAGGCGCTGGATCCGTCCGGTTCCGGGAGCAGCGCGTGGGCGAAAGCGGCCAGGGGATAGGGCAACTGCTCATGATCCGACCACTGCCGGTTCAACACGACGGCCAATCCGAGCATGCCGAGCCAGAGCAGCAACGCCAAAGGCACCCAGAACGCAATGGCCGGAAGCCAGTTGCGCCAGGGAATCCGGGCCGGGGAAACATGGGAGTCGGCACTGCCCATACCCTGGACAAACCCGTTGACGACCTGGTCCTTTTCCGCGGACGCCTCTCCGGGCGGCACCCTCACCAGCATGCCTGGCGGCACCCGTTCCAGCAGCTTGTGCTCTTGCCAGGCCGGCGTCGTCTTCTCATGGTAGTAGGGCAGCACTGCGGTCTTGACGAAATAGCGGATAAACCCCGAGCCCGGGATGGAACAGGCCGCCAGCACCAGCACCAGCACAACCGCGATCTCTTTCCCCGACAACGCCCAGCGACCGCCGCGGATCCGGCGCAGCAACGGCTGCGCGGTCAGCAACAGGACGATCAGCCCCCCGTACACGGTAAAGGGCATGGCGCTGCCGATGAACGGGGTCTGCCGCATCACCCAGTCGTTGAAATAGGTGACGCTGCAGACACCCACCGTTCCCAGCAGGCCGAGCAGCACGGCGCGTAACGTCATGGACCAGTCCCGGAAAAAAGAAAAATTACAGAACCGCGGAAACCGTCTCCGTTGGCGGCGGATACCATAACCCCAAAACCCGCCCCCGGGCGGCGAAACGGATCGTCAGGGCGGGGAGCGTCTGAAGATTCCAGAGCCAACCAACGTCAAGGGCCATCCTTCGCCCCAAACCGGAGGCCGGCGGCGACCATGCCGCGCCCCGAAACGTCTCCTCATTTGACGCCCATAAACACTACTATATATTAGTATATAAAAGGGGAGATATAAGCCGTCCTTCCGTTTTTCCGTTTTTCCGTTTTTAGCGTCATCAAGGAGGCACCCATGTCCGGAAACAAGACCTTTGAAGAACTTCCCGTATGGCAGGCCGGGCGCGAGCTTGTCCGCCAGGTCTACGCCTTCACCCGCCGGCCACCGGTCGTCCTCGATGCCGGCTATTGCGACCAGATTCAGCGCGCCGCCGTTTCCGTCACGAACAACATCGCCGAGGGGCACGAGCGCGACACCACCGTCGAATTGGTGCTCTTTCTCTTTTACGCCAAGGGAAGCGCCGGCGAAGTCCGGTCCCTGCTCTGGAACGCCGGGGACATCGGCTACCTGCCGGCTCCGGCCGCCGCCGACCTGCGTGATCTCGCCCGCAACATCAGCCATCAGTTGCGCGGCTGGATTGCCTCCATGCAGACCCCGGACTTCAATCCCGGGCCCAAGTATCACAAGGAACCACCGGCCGGCCTTCGCCGCTGGGAGCTTTACCTGGAGCAACAGGGGCTGTTCCGCCTCGCCAACGGCCGGTACACCCAGACCACCGGCGGCACGAAGCCCGTGAACGAGACGGAATAACGGAAATAACGGAAAAACGGAAGAATTACCGGAACGAAAGACTCTTTCACCTTTTTAATTTTCACCGCCCCACCGCCCCACCATCACACCGCCCCACCGCCCCACCATCACACCATCACACCGCCCCACCATCACACCATCACACCATCACACCGTCACACCGGCCGTTCCGTTCTTTTCCGTTTTTCCGTTTTTCCGTTTCCCTTACCCTTGTCCCGGGCCGGAACTGCCCGGCGGCTCCGGCATTATAGTATTTGATCTTGGTTTCGGCTCCCCACCCCTTTCCCCCGAGGCTTCCCCCATGAGCTCCGACCTCCGCGACGCCGCCCTGGCCTATCACCGCGACCCCGTTCCCGGCAAAATCGCCATCGCCCTGACCAAGCCCTGCGGCACCCAGCGGGAACTTAGCCTGGCCTACACCCCCGGCGTCGCCCTGCCCTGCCTGGAAATCGAGAAAAATCCGGACACCGTCTGGGAGCTGACCGGCCGCGGCAACTCCGTGGCCGTGGTCAGCGACGGCACCGCCGTGCTCGGCCTGGGCAACATCGGTCCCGAAGCCGGGCTCCCGGTCATGGAAGGCAAGGCCGTCCTGTTCAAACATTTCGCCGACATCGATGCCATTCCGATCTGCCTCGGCCGGGTCTTCACCGACAAGGGCCGCACCGACGCGAAAAAAGTCATTGCCGTCACCGAAACCCTGGAACCCACCTTCGGCGGCATCAACCTGGAAGACATCGCCGGCCCGGAATGCTTCGAGGTCGAGACCGAGCTGAAAAAGCGCATGGGCATCCCGGTATTCCATGACGACCAGCACGGCACCGCCATCATCTCCACCGCCGCCATCCTCAACGCCGTCGCCTTCACCGGCCGCAAGCTGGCCGACTGCCGCTTCGTGATCAACGGCGCCGGGGCCGCGGGCATCGCCTGCGCCGAGATGTACGTCGCCGCCGGGGCCACGCGCAAAAACTTCATCCTCTGCGATTCCAAGGGCGTCATCCACCTCGGCCGCACAGCCGGCATGACTCCCGAAAAAGACCGTTTCGCCGTGGACACACCGGCCCGCACCCTGACCGACGCCCTGCGCGGCGCCGACATCTTCGTCGGCCTTTCCGTCGCCGCCTGCGTCACGGCGGAGATGGTCAAAACCATGGCCCCGAACCCCATCATCTTCGCCATGGCCAACCCCACCCCGGAAATCATGCCGGAATTGGCCCTGCAGGGCGGCGCGGCGGTGGTCGGCACCGGGCGTTCAGACTTCCCGAACCAGGTCAACAACGTCCTCGGCTTTCCCGGCATTTTCCGCGGAGCGCTGGACACCCGGGCGGTCAAGATCAACGAAGAAATGAAGCGCGCCGCGTCCCTGGCGCTGGCGTCCCTGGCGCAGGAGACGATCCCCGCGGAGGTCAAGATCTTCCTGGCCAAGGCCTATCCCCAGGACGCCGCCGCCGGCCTGTTCGACGGGAAGAATCCGCTGAAGGCGACCTACGTCATTCCCAAGCCGTTCGATCCGCGGGTGGTGCCGCGCGTGGCCCGGTTCGTGGCCGAGGCCGCCATGAAGAGCGGCGTGGCCAAACGGCCCATCGCCGACCTGGCCGCCTACGAACAGGCCGTTACCGCCCGGATCGCCAAAGCCCACGGCTCCCCCGCGGGCTGACATGAACGGTTACGACAGAAGGCGGGAAAACGCCCCTGACGTTTCCGCCCAAACCCTCGACGGCCAAACTTTCCGCACCGGACCGTGCGACTCTTGACAAACACCGTTATGTTATAACCGATACCTTGCAATTGCGATTGGGATTACCCTGTCCACCCCCGCATCTGAAAACCGGCAGGGCGGGCAGGAACTTGAATGGTTGCTCCTTCATGAAACCAGACAACACCCAAACCCAGATCATCCGCCTGACGCCGGACGGGGCTCAGCCCAACCTCAATCCGGTCCTGGAAGTGATCTCCGGCAATGTCATGGACATCGGCCAAATCCTGCCCGTCGGCCGTTTCCCCCAGATCATCGGCCGCGATCCCCTGGCCGACCTCAGCCTGAACGACGAACGCGCCTCACGCCGGCACGTCATGATCAGCGAACTGAAAAAAATCGACGGCAAATCCGCCATCAAAATCAAAGATTTGAACAGCACCAACGGCACCACCATCAACGGCAAACCCATCACCGAAGGCTGGTGCCAGATCGGTGAAACCATCGGCGTCGGCGGCATTCTCGTCCTGTTCCGTCTCGAGGATGCGGCCAAAGTCCGGAACATGGGAACTCACTTGCAGCTCATCAGCAAGGACTCCCTCACCAACACCTACAACCGGCGCGCGTTCGACCATTTTCTCAATCAGGAACATGAAAAGTTCCGGGCCAGCGGCAGACCGTACTGCCTGATCATGCTCGACGTCGACGACTTCAAAAAAGTCAACGACACCTTGGGCCATCCGGCCGGCGATGAAGTCCTCAAGCGCCTCACCCAGACCCTGTTCAGCGGCATCCGGCTCACCGACATGCTGGCCCGCGTCGGCGGCGAGGAATTCGTTATCCTCCTGACCAACCAGCGCTCCGCCGGCGCCACCATCCTGGCCGAACGGCTCCGCACCGCGGTCTCCACCATGAATCTCGACGACCTCCGGCCTGAGTTCAGGATCACCGTGTCCGTCGGCATTGCCGAGTGCAGTCAGGCCATCGGCCGGGCCGAACAAGTCTACCAGGTGGTGGACTCCGCCATGCTCGAAGCCAAGCGCGCGGGAAAAAACCGCACCATCGTTGCCGCCGTCGAAAATCCCGGGACGCCCTTTCCCGACGCCTCCCCGGCTGCCACCGCCGCCAGCGGAGACATCCTCGCCTCCTGACGCCCCCCCCGCGTAACCCCTCAGACGACGGGGACCGGAATCCCCGAGGGGATGGTACTCGCCTAGCCTCGGACGTAAGCCCGTGGAACAGGAGGCCATAAAGGAGGGTGCCCCCCATAACTTGAGGGGTTCCCGCTCCCGCGCCGGTTGTCCCTGCCGGACGCGGGATTACAGTATCATCGTGCCGACGCCGGAATCCATGATCCCCGTAATTTTATTGAAAACAACTGGTTGTGAACGTTGAACGTCCAACGTCGAATCATGACTCATACGGTGAATTAAGCTTCAATCCGCCGGTTTTAACTTCAGCGTTCGATGTTCAATGTTCGACGTTCGCATTTTCCCTTAAGAGGACGCGCCCCCCCCGCGTCTGGCGGCCGGCCCACCCCGTCATTCCCAAATCCAAAATCGCAAATCCAAAATCGAAAATTCCCCCCCATGAACCTTCCCGTCGTCGCCATCGTCGGCCGGCCCAATGTCGGCAAATCGGCGTTATTCAATCGTATCCTGGGGCGGCGCCTGGCCATCGTCCATGAGCAACCCGGGGTGACGCGCGACCGCGTCGCCGCCGCCACCGAGTTTGAAAACCGCCGCGTCCTCCTGGTCGACACCGGCGGCCTGGGTGTGTTCCTGGACGTGGAAAAACACATCGACACGGTCGACGTCCTCATCCGCGAACAGGTCGAAGCCGTTCTGCGCGAAGCCGCCGTGGTCATCCTGGTCACCGATGCCCAGGACGGACTCACGCCGCTGGACAAGGAGATCGCCATCTTCCTCCGCCGCCAAGGGCGTCCCGTCATCGTCGCCGCCAACAAGTCCGATGACGAAAAACTGGCCACCGCCGCCACCGCCGCCTTCACCCGGCTCGGCT
Source organism: uncultured Lentisphaerota bacterium (assembly GCA_903894975.1). Lineage (GTDB taxonomy): Bacteria > Verrucomicrobiota > Lentisphaeria > Oligosphaerales > CAITYL01 > CAITSE01. Next base: position 1,315 of record CAITSE010000309.1, on the reverse strand, counting down.
TTGAACGCACCGACCCGGTGTCCGCCATTCAGGGGTACGGTGTCGGCACCCTGCTCCATGACGTCGCCCGGCGCCTGCCACCCGCCATGCCGGACGAGTCGCTGACCGTCTCCTCCGCCGCCGCGCCCCTGCGCATCGCCATCGTCGGCCGGCCCAATGTCGGCAAATCCTCCCTGGTCAACGCCCTGGCCGGACACCAGCGCATGATCGTCAGCGATGTCCCCGGAACCACCCGCGACGCCGTGGACGTCCCCATCACCCTCTCCGGCAACGGACAGACCCTGCCCGCGATTATTGTCGACACCGCCGGCCTGCGCCCCAAGCACAAAGTCGACAACATGGTCGAACGCTTCAGCGTCATGCGCACCGAGTCGGCCATCAAGCGCGCCGATCTCGTACTGTTCCTGGTGGACGGCAGCGAACCGCCGACGGCTCAGGACCGCAAGGTTGGCAGCCTCATCGGCGAGTCGCGCAAGTGCTGCCTCATGGTCGCGAACAAGACCGATCTGCTGCCGCGCGAGAGCAAACCGCGCCAGGTCGAAGACGCCATCCGCTTCGACATGCCCTTCATGCGCTATGCCCCAATCATCCCCGTGTCCGCCCTGAAGGGGAACAATCTCGACCGTCTCGCCGGCGAAGTCCTGCGGGTCTATGAGAAGATGCGCACCCCGCTCCCGACCTCGATCCTGAACCAATTCCTCCGGGATCTGGTCGCCCGCACCCCGCCGCCCTCCATCAAGGGACAGGGGCTGAAGCTGTTCTACACCACCATGGTCGCCTGCCCCCCGCCGCAACTGGTCCTATTCGTCAACCACACCGACCTCGGCACCCGCGCCTATCTCCAATTCCTGGAGACCCGCCTCAGTGAGGCCTTCTTCCCCGGCGGCGGCATCCCGGTCAAGGTGGAACTGCGCAAGCGGCCCCAGGCCTCCAAAGAGGAGCGCCTGCAAGTCCAGTCCCGCGTTGAATACGAACGCAGCCTGGAACCGGTCGATCCCGAACTTTCCCCGGTGCAGCGCCGGCAAAAAAAGGCCGGGAACAATGTTTCGGCCCGCCGCGGCGGCCCGCCCCGCCCCTCGCGTTCCAGCACCCGCCCCCCCCCGGACACCACCCCAGCCGCAGACCCGCGTTCCGGCTCGCCCGCCCGCCCCGGACCGCGCTCCGGGAAGCCACCCGTCCGCTCGGGCCGGCCGGGCCGGGTTGACCGCTCCGGGTCACGCGCCGGTCGGCCCAGCCGCGCCGGCCGCCCCGATCCCTCCCGCCGCCCCGGACGCTCCGGAGGCTCCGGCCGGGTCGGCCGCTCCGGCCCGCCTGG
>CAITSE010000308.1 GCA_903894975.1 uncultured Lentisphaerota bacterium | reverse complement strand
TTCTATGCACCGCATGGATCCCGATTCGACGTTGAACGTTCAACGTTCGATGTTCGACGTTCGCATTTAGTTGTTTTCCAGAAGATTAGGGTTCTTAAGTTTACGCGTATGCCCGGCGGGGCTTTTTTATTCCTAGCCCGGCCAAGCCGGAACCAAGGTTGTGGTGCTAGGCAACCGTTGCGTCCGGCTTGCCCGGGCTACTGTTTTGTACAGGTTCACGGATAAATCTTTACCGGAAGGCAAAGGGGGACAGGGAAACTGTATTTCAACAAGCACTTTGGCTGGGCGAAGCCTATCGCCGACTCTTCCAGCAATCCGGGTGCTGGTGCAGATACATGAGCGCGAGGATACGGACACTGCCTGGGAGGATCCGGTAGATGATACCGTGGTAGATCACCTCGCGCATCGAACCGCCTCGCGGGCAGCGGCCATGACTTCTCCATGGCTCTTGGATTTGGCAGAGCCGCCGGTCAACTGCGCATCCCGCTGCTTGGCCAACTCCAGCCACGCCGTTTCATAGGACTCGGGGGCGCCATCATCAAGGCTGTCGAGAAAAAGATCCGCCAGCATAGCCCTGGAGCGTTCAGGCAAAGCCAACGCCAAGCTCGAAAGCTCTCTGACGCTTACACTCATGGTTCACCTCGAAAAAACTGACGAGTCTAAATCCGTATAGAGAAATATGCCTCTTGATCGCATTCCTGACAACTGGGCATAGTGACGGATGGAAGTCCGCTTACTGACGTGCGCGGTTCTGACGGGAAAAAGGCCGCATTGCCTTCCGGCGAGAAAGCCCTTATTCACTCGTTCCAACCCAAGCTCTTCATTCCCGTTCCGTCAAAACATCCTCACGGAAATTTTGTTCTGAGCGCATCACAAAGACAATCAGAACATCCTGGCCTTCGACTCGATAAAACACGCGGCAGGGCGGAACGCGGATCTGCCGGTAAGGCAGGCGCGGCAGTTCCGGCGGCACCGGCCCGGACTTGGGGAATCGGGACAGGCGTTCCACCGCAGCAAAGACCCGCCGCACATACTGCCGCGCCGCCGCCGGCTTGTCGAGCGCGATGTACTCGGCAATGGCTTCCAAGTCGGCGAGCGCCGGCGCCGTCCAGATCAGGCGAGCCATCTCTGCATCCTCTTGCGCGCCTGTTCCTGCGTGACGGTTCGCCCCTCCTGGATCGCCCGCTCTCCCCGGGCGATCCCCTCCAAAATCCGGATCCGCTCCTGCTGGTCATCAAACGTCTTGACATCAACAAGATAAGCCGCAGGCCTGCCGTGCTCGGTAATCAAAACGGGGTTGCGATCCGCCTGAACACCGGCGATCAACCGCGTGGCCTGCCGCTTCAGGGTCGTGACCAGTTCCATTTTCATAGTGATACTATAGTGTCATTTCCCGCCTTTTGTCACCGCTCAGCGCTTCACGCCGATCATGTTGACCATGACCATGGGGTAAAGCGTGTCCGCGCCGAACAGCCGGGGATGGACCCGGAGCTTGCGGCAAAGATAAAGAAAAAGGCCGCGGAAGAACCCATGCTTGCGGAACTGGCCATGCCGTAGCGACGTCTTGACCGGAATACCGAACATGGTCGCATCCTGCAACTTCATCTCGCCCCGGATCGTGGTGGCAATGGTGCTCTCGGCCGCCGGAAAATCGAAGCCTTCGAACAACACCTTCAACCCGTCCGGGGTGAAGCGCCAGTAATCCGAAGGAAAGCCATGCACCTCCCACACAAAGGGCACGCTCAGAAACAACCGGCCGCCGGGCGCCATCAGCCCCGTGAGGTTTTCCGCCATGCGGAACGGATTCCGGCAATGCTCCATCACGCTGAAGCAAAACATGGTGCGGAACCGCTTCCCGCCCAGGGCGCAGTCCAGTTCGGCCAACGGCGCGGTCAGGTCCAGGACACAGTCCACTCCCTTGCCCGCCTCCATATCGACCCCGATATAGTCGATGCCGGGGAAAAGAACGCGCAGATCCGGCGTGCTGCCGTAATCCTTGCTCCCGATTTCCAGCACTGGCCCCTGCACCAATTCCCGGCGCATCCGGACCCAATCTTCCTGGTTGGGATTACCCATCTGTGTGCCTCGATTTCCTGTTGGCTGAACGATTGAGCGTAACCCCGGCGACGGCCTCTGTCAGGTCTTCCAGGCGTGCAGCACCAACTCTTCGCCACTGGCGGGATCACGCCGAAATTCTGCCAGAGCGCGCGCCTGGAACCGCAACGCCTCCCATTCCAGATCCGGCGCCGGCCCGGCCGCCATGTCGAACCGGCCCGGGCGACGAAGGGAAAGGCTGATGATGCCAAAGGATGAGGCCTTGGCCGCCGCCTCGGTCCAGGTTTTCACCCGGCCGAAGCCGGCGCGGCGGGCGGTTTCCGCCAGTGCCGACGAGGTAAAGACTTGCAGGTGGCGCGGCACGTCCAGACCCATCCAGTCGCGGCCGAATTCGCGCAGACCGAAACTCAGGGCGTTCGGCGTCGCCATGGCGAGAATGCCGCCCGGCGCCAACAGGCCGTGGCAGACACGAAGCAAGGCCACCGGGTCATACACATGCTCGAGGACATGGTTCATGACGATGGCGTCGTAGGCGCCGACCGGCAGTTCCAGGCCGTGCAGCAGGTCGCCGTGGTGTACCGGCACGCCTTGCGCCGACTGCGCTTGCCGGACCGCCGCCGCATCCACATCCTGTCCTTCCACCAGCCAGCCATGCTTCCGGAACAGCCCCAACCGCTTGCCGCCGCCACAGCCGACTTCCAGCAACCGCCGGCCCTTGCCGGTTGGCAGCCCCAGCAGGTTGTGCCGCCGCCGCGCCGCCTTCACGCCGTGCCAGCGCTTGAAAAAACCATCCGCGAGCCGGACCAGTATGCGCAGCCACGGCCGGGCCGTAGCCTGATCCGCCGCCGCACGGCGACTCTTGCCGTGAGTAAAATAAACGGCATAGGCTTTACCCAGTTCGGCTTCGAGCGGCCGCGGGTCGAGCCACAGGGTTCCGCATGCCGCGTTCCCGCAGCGCCGCATCCGCCAGACCCCGTCGACGCAGCCGAAAATCCGATCGGTCAAATCCACCGCCAGGACAACACCCCCGGCACCGCAGAGCGGACACGTCTCCTGGCTGCGGCACTCCATCGTATTTTTCGTTTCGCCCGGCATGCTCACTCCTGTTTCCGCGGGGCAACGTCCGGACCGCCAGCATCATCCGTCTTGCGCAGAACCATCAGAACCTCACGCTTGCGGAAATAAAACCGTTCTATCTCCCTCTCCGCCTCGGCGAAATTGGTCTGCTGCACCTTCGCGAGCCGTTCGCGGAGACCCGTGCTCATGACTGGCCCGATTCTTCTTCCCCGTCCCCGTCAACGACACGGGCCTCTTCCTTTTCCGCTTTCCCGCCGGCGATGACACCACGCAGGATCACCGCCAGGCGCCGGCCCACGGCCTCCAGGGAATATCGCTCCTGCGCCAATTCCCGGCCGCGGCGGCCCAAGCGTTCACGCAGCGCGGCATCGCCCAGCAACCGGTTCAGACAGTTGCCGAACTCCAGCGAATCCTCGGCCAGCAGCCCCGCCGCCCCGCCATCCGCCACTTCCACGTTCATGCCGACGGCGGAGGCGACAAACGGGACGCCGGCAGCCATGTACTGCAACAGCTTGTAGGAGCACTTGCCACGCGTCCACGGCGTGTTGGGAAGCGGCATCAGGCCGATGTCGAACCGGGCCATTTCAGCCTCCTGCGTATCCAACCGCCAGGGGATGTTCTCCACCTGGACGCTGGTCAGATTCAGGGAGGCATCACAGATGACCCGCAAGACAAACGGCTGCTTCCGCGCCACGCTGGCGAGCGCACTGCTGAGTTCGCCAAGATAACGCAGGTTGCCACGGCTGCCGGTCCAACCCACCACGGGCAGCGGATTGGCTATGCTGAAATCCCGCACCGGCATCCCGGTCACCGGCACAGCCGAAGGCAGCAATTCGACCGGCACAAACGCGCCGGCGCGCGTCTTCGTCTCTTCCGCCAGGTAAGCATTGCCGGCCAGCACCATGTCGCAGCGGCGCGCCGTGAAAATGAATTTCCTGCTCCGGGAGTAGCTGCCCCATTGCGGCCGGTCACGGGACGGTTGCGCGTCGCGCAGAAAAATGGCATCGTCAAAATCGAACAGGAGCCGGCGCACCGAACGGCGCAACATAAAAAGCTCCAACGGCCCCATCAGCTTGCGCTGCAAGACCACGGCGTCCGCACCGGCCAGAGAGCGGTAGAGCCGCAGCCGGGCGAAGAGCCCGTCCGGCAATTCCGTCGCCTGCGCCCGCAACCCTTCCGCTTCCAGCACCGGCAACAAGTTCAGCACGCGAACGCGCGAACTGGGTTTGTGCCGGTCCGGGATGAGGAAACGTATGTCTTTTCCGTCTGCCATAAGTATGTTGGGGAAATATGAATTCCCCGCAAGGCATTACAACCGGCGTCCGCACTTCCTGTCCTCCCCGACGATCCCGCCGGCGGTTCTGGCTCTGCGCCGCGCTGGCCGGACTGCTGCTGCTTCTGGCCCTGGCCGGGCTGGACATGCGCGTTCTGGAACCGCGCTGGTTCCGCGTCCGCACCATCCCCGTGCCCGGCCAGCCCATAGCCTGCCGCATCGTCCACATCACCGACTGGCATTACCACGGCAAAGGTGACGATGCCTACGCCGCACGGGTTGTCGCCGCCATCAACCAGCTCAAGCCCGATCTCGTCTGCTTCACCGGCGATCTCATCGAGGAGGCTGACCAGGCGGAGCCGGCCCTGGCCTGGATCCGGCAGATCCAGTGCCCCGTATACGGCGTCCCCGGCAACCACGAGGACTGGAGCAAGGCGGGCATGACCCCCTTCCGCGCCGCCTTTGCCGCCACCGGCGGGGCCTGGCTCGAAGATGAAAAGGTCGAACTCCCGCGGTTCCGCCTGGAGATCACCGGGTTCAAGCATCCCGGCGCCGTGTTCACGCCGCCGCGGACCCAGCCGGCCGCCGTCGCCCTCCTTCATTTCCCGCGCACGGCTGACACGCTGTCGGCGGCCGGCCGGCACTATACGCTCCTGCTCAGCGGCCACTCCCACGGCGGCCAGGTCCGCCTGCCCTTCTACGGCGCCCTCATCACTCCCTACGAAACCGGTCCGTACGACCGCGGCCGCTTCGACACCCCGGCCGGACCGCTCTACGTCAACCCCGGCCTCGGCACCTGGTTCGTCCCCTGGCGCTTCCTCTGCCGCCCGGAAATCACCGTGTTTGAGTTGAAGACTGAATGATCGTCGCCAACGGCAACGCACATGTCCAGCACTGGGTTGAACAACCCTGGGACATGGTGAGAATACCACCCGATTTGCACCCTGAAGGGCATGCGCGTCAACTTAAGGAAAAACCGAACGTCGAACATTGAACATCGAACGTCGAACGTTGAAGTAAAACCTGACCGGTTCAAGCTTATATGCACCGCATGGATCCCGATTCGACGTTGGACGTTCAACGTTCAATGTTCGACGTTCATTCCGTATTCCGCCGCGGCCTCTCCCACCGCCCAGCGGATGGCCGCGGCGGTTTCCGCGCCGATGCCGTCAACCCTGCGCAACGCAGTCTCGGAGGCCGCCATCACCGCCTCCACCGTACCGAACGCCGCCAGCAACCGCTCCGCCCGCACTCCACCAACCCCCGGCAATCCCTGCAAAATTCGGAGCTGAGCCCGGCGCTTGCCGTGCGGCCGGCGGCCGGGACGGAATACCATCACCTGCGCCGCCCGCCGCAACTGCCGGGCGGCATACAGCATCAGCCGGGCGGACTCCGCGCCGTCCAGCGCCCGCAGCACCGGAATGCCCCAGACCAGCGAGACCGTGATTAGCGCCCCCTGCATCGCCTCCCGCCGCATCCGGCAGCCGGCCAAGTCCGCGGCCACGCCTTCCAAGATCAGCAGCGGCCGCAGCGCGGAAGTCGCCAACCGGTACGCCTGCCGGAACAACCGCCCGTCCTCGATGGACGCGACCAGGTCTGGCAGAGTCTTGCGCTCCACCAGCAGCCCGCCATCCACCTCGTAATCGCCCAACTCCAGCCTACGGACTTCGCAGGTCACGCCCGGCAACCCTGCCAGAATCACCGCCGCGGAACAGCCCCGCTCCCGGTCATCCACCACCACTCGCACCGGCTCCATCCGACCCCGCTCCGCATCCTTCCCTGGCATGGCCCTTCCCTCCCATGTTCCCCCGCGGTCATCCTCCCCGAACGTAACCCGGGCGGGCCATGAATCAACCGGTTATGTAAATGATGCCGTGTGCCTGGGTGTCAGATTCGCTTCAGAACGCGCTCCTGTCTAGCGGAACGTGCCTGGCAGGGTATAATGGGTTATGCGTTTTGCCGACGCGGGACGTCGAGAATTTGAACGAGGAAGAGAGCCTCCATGACCTACTCACCCAAACCAGTCGATACCTCGGGCATAGCCCTTCCCCGGGAGATGGAAGAACTCCTAGAGACGCTGGCCGAAAATACCCACACTATTTGGGCCGCGCAGCGCCGCGCCGAGGGGTGGCGCCATGGCCCCAGGCGTGATGACGGGAAAAAGGAGCACCCGGACCTGGTGCCCTACGCCGAGCTTCCCGAGACGGAAAAAGAATACGACCGTCAGGCCACGAAGGAAACCTTGAAGCTGATTTTGAAGCTCGGGTTCCGGATCGAGACGCCTTCTCGCTGAAAAAGGGGAGCCCGAGATGCGCGCCTCTTTACCCTCCAAAGACCGCGACGACCTGCACGCGCTGAAGGCCGCGTTGGCCTCTCCCGAGCCGGCAACGCTATCGAAAATCCTGGCGATCTGGCGCACCCATGACCCAGGTTCCCGGCCCCTGGATTTGCCGTTCTACCGGCAGCTCAGCGATTTCTTCCTCAAGCACGGGGAACCGCTGATCGGCTACGATGTGGCCGAAGCCGGGCTTTCCCTCGGGAAAAACCGGAACGACCCGTATTTGCGACAACGCTGCGCGCTCGCCCTGGCCCGGCTCGGGGCGCCGGAACGGGCCCGCGAGATCCTCCTCGCCCTTGAGAAGGCGGGCAATGCCGACGGCGAGACCCTCGGCCTGCTCGGACGCATCTATAAAGATTTATGGGAGAGAAAGAAGGGGACTGCCGCCGGGAACCGTCATCTCAAGGCCGCCGCGGCGGCTTACGCCCGGGCATACCGCTCGACCCGGGACGGCTACCCCGGCATCAATGCCGCCACTCTTTCCCTGCTCTCCGGGAATGACGCACTGGCGCAGCAGCTCGCCAGGGAGGTGAAAACCCTGTGCGCGTCAAAACTCAAGACCGCCAGGAACGAGTACTGGCTTCTCGCCACCCTCGGCGAGGCGAACCTCGTTCTCGGCCGCCGGGAGGACGCCGCCAAGTGGTACGAAAAGGCATTCGAGAACGGTCGCGGCAACTGGGCGGACATCCAGAGCACACGTCACCAGGCCCGGCTTATTTTGAACCACCGCGGAGAAAGCTCCGGATGGATTGACCGGCTGCTCCCGGTTCCCAAGGTGGTCATGTTCGTCGGACACATGATCGACAGGCCGAATCGTCCGGCGCCCCGGTTCCCGCCGGCGGCGGAAACTCAGGTCCGCCGCGCCATCATGAAAAGCCTCACGGAAATGAGCACACGCGGCGAACATGGCGAAGGCTTCTGTTATGGCTATGCCTCTTGCGCCTGCGGCGCGGACATCCTGTTTCACGAAGCGCTGAAAGAACTGGGCGGCGAGTCTCATGTGGTGCTGCCCTGTGAGAAAAAGGCGTTCATCAAAAACAGCGTGGCCTTCGTCGCTCCCAACCCAAACCGGCCCAGATGGAGTCGGAGATGCGAGCAGATTCTGGGGCAGGCGGCTGAGGTGGTAACGGCCTCGGACCAGCAACTGGCCAGCGGCAGCGAGTCCTACGAATACGCCAACCTGATCCTTCACGGTCTCGCCAAAATGAAGGCCGCCCAACTCAACACCGAGCTTTTCGGCTTGGCAGTCTGGGACGGGAATCCGGTCGATGATGCCGGAGGCACCGCGGACAACGTCAAGCGCTGGGAACAAGCCGGCGTCAGCCTGAACCTCATCGACATCACCAAACTCCGCCCCGGCGCCCCGCGGGCTCCCATCAGGAAACGCCGGGAACCGCAGATCACTGGGAAAACCTCCGCCCCGCCCGTTGGCACACACATCAGGGGCCTGCTCTTTGCCGATGTCGTCAATTTCTCGAAGTTGACCGAAAAACAGATGCCAATCTTCACTTCCGCGTTCCTGGGTTGCATCGCCGAACTGGCAAACGGCTCCGCCAACGCGCCGGTCATGAAGAACACTTGGGGGGACGCCGTTTTTTTTGTTTTCGAAAATGTCGAAAAAACCGGTCGTTTCGCGTTGGCATTGAGAGACCGGATCAACGCGACCGATTGGACTAAAAAAGGGCTCCCCGGGACGCTACGGTTGCGCATCTCCGTGCATGCCGGTCCGGTGTACTCGGCGGCAGACCCAATCACCGGGCACGCGAACTACTTCGGCGCCCATGTCACCCGCGCCGCCCGCATCGAACCCAGAACCCCGCCGGGCGAGATCTACACCAGCCAGGAATTCGCCGCCCTGGCCGCCGCCGAAGACGCCTCCGGCTTTGTCTGCGATTATGTGGGACAGATCGCGCTGCCCAAGGATTTAAGGCGGTTCCCGCTTTATCATTTGCGAGGGACATAGACCGGAAAGCATCCGCACCATGACGCATCCGCCATCCCCGGACTATCGCTACGACGCCTTTATCAGCTACCGGCATGTGGAGCCGGACCGGCGCTATGCCAAGTGGCTGCACTCCGCCCTGGAGACCTATCGCCTGCCGGCCAGGCTGGCCGCGCGCTTGGGCGTCCGCCCCCGACTCGACCGGGTGTTCCGGGACGAAGACGAACTCCCGGCCAACGCCGACCTGAAGCAGGAGATTGATGTCGCGCTCCAGCAGTCGCGATTTCTGATCGTCGTCTGTTCGCCGCGCACCCCCGGGAGCCTGTGGATCAATAAAGAAGTGCTCCGCTTCCGCGAACTCGGGCGGCATGATCAAATCCTGGCGTTGCTGATCGAAGGCGAACCCGCCGAAAGCTTCCCCCCGGCCCTTTGCGAAATCCGTCGGACTTTCCTGGATGCCGCCGGGGGCACGCTCGAGCAAGTGGAAGCGGTGGAACCCCTCGCCGCCGACGTCCGCCCGACCCGCCAGGAGAGCCCGCGCCATCTCAAGCGCCTGGCCAAACTCCGACTGCTGGCCTGTATCCTCGGCTGCCGCTTCGACGACCTCCGCCAACGGGAACATGAACGGCAGGTGGCGCGCTGGACGGCCGCCGGCGCCGGACTGCTCCTGCTCCTGCTCCTGATCAGCGCCTTGGCGGTCTTCGCCCTTATCCAACGGAACCAGGCGATTCAACAGCAACGCGAAGCGCAACAACAAAAACGCGAAGCACAGCGGCAGAAGAACGTTGCCGAAGAAGCCCGAAAAAAAGCAGAAACCGAACGCGACCGGGCCCAGCGCCTCTTTTCCGCCGGCCAGAAACTGGGGCACGATTTCATATTTGATTTCTACAGGACCATCGAAGATCTGCCAGGATCTACGCCAGCGAAACGGCAACTCGTCAGCATGTCACTTCAATACCTCCAGACTCTGCAACGCGATGCCGCGAATGATCCCTCCCTGTTGCGCGATATCGCCATGGCGTACGCAAAAGTTGGCGATATTCAAGAACTTCAGGGCAATCTCAAAGGGGCGCTGGCGAACCAGCAGGAGGCCCTGGAGATTCGCGAAAGACTGGTGGCGGATGATCCCGTCAGCGCCCAGGCTCGCTTCGAATTGAGCATCAGCTATGTCAACCTCGGCATTGTGCATAGGTATCAGGGTGATCTGAAGGGAGCGTTGGCGAACCACCAGAAGGCTCTGGCGATCCGCGAAAAACTGGTAGCGGACGATCCCGTCAACGTCCAGAGCCGACGCACGTTGGCCTACAGTTACTACAACATCGGCGATGTGTATTTGAACCAAGGAGATCTGAAAAATGCGCGGGCAAACTATGAAAACGCCCTGGCGATCCGCGAGAAATTGCTGGCGGACAATCCCAACCACCAGGCATACAGCGACCTGACCCACAACTACGGTAGAATCGCCGATGTACAGTCGAGGCAGGGCGATCTGAAGGGCGCCCTGGAGAGCGCCCAGAAGGCCCTGGTGATGGCCGAGAGAATGGCCGCGGTCAATCCCGCTGGCATCGGGACCCGCCGCGCATTGAGTATCGGCTTTCATCGGATCGGCGGTACATATGCAAAATTGGGCGATCAGAAGGGGGCGTTGGCATACTACCAAAAAGCCCTGGTGATCTACGAAAAACTGACAGTGGATGATCCCTCTTACGCTCAAGCTCGCCGCGATATGAGTTCTTGCTGCAACGCGATCGGCAATACACTGGCGGCGCAGGGCGACTTGGAAGGTGCGTGGACGAGCCACCAAAAGGCGCTGGCGATGCGCGAAAAACTGGCAACGGACAATCCCACCAACGTCGAGGCCCGAAGCGATCTGAGCGGGAGCTACTACAACATCGGCGATATACAGAAGAAGCGAGGCGATCAAAAGGGGGCATTGGAGAGCTATCAAAAGGCGCTGACGATTGCGATTGGCGAGAAACCGGGGGCAGACAATCCCAACGACACACTGGCGAGTGGAGGCACGAATTCTCCCTGCCTGTTCACTTGGTTGCTCCACACCCGCCTGGGTGAAACCGAAGCCGCGAACAAGGAACTCGCCGATTTCCTCGGCAAGCGTGCGAACCCCGCGCCCGGAGACTGGGTTTCGCAGGTGGGAGGCTTTCTCCTCGGCACGGTCACCGAGGCCGAGCTTTTTGCCGCCTCGGCCTCACCCGATGTTGCCAAGGAGCGCGGCCAGCGTTGTGAGGCCTGGTATTATGCCGGCATGAAAAAACTCTTTAGCGGCGACAAGAATGGCGCCACCGAATCCTTCCGCAACTGCCTGGCGACGGAACAGAAGGATTTCCTCGAATACCAATTCGCCCAGTCGGAGCTGAAGGCGCGCGGCGAGTAGCTGCAGACCTAGCCAACGTGAAAGCGGGCAATATGCCCGCCGGCCTGTGTTTGCTGGGTGTGGACGCCCGCCCCCCGATTCACAGGGTCACTCGGCGGGGCGGCGGAGCCACATTTTTTTGGTCAACGGGTCGCCGGGAAGGCCGCCCTTGAGGACGGAGCGGATGATTTCGAGCTGGCGCTCGGGCGGAGCGCCTTCGTACTCGCGATCCAAGGGGACAAGTTCGCGGCTGAGCTTGCGGGTTTCGGCGACGAGCCAGTCCTGGAGCTTGGAGCCGTCCGGAGCCTTAAGGGTTTCCGGGGCAAGGCAGAAAGTGACGGCGAGGGCGCCGGCAATGATACGGCTGCGGGCCGGAGCCTTGGTGTCGGCAACGGCGCGAAGCATGGCGCCTTGGATCGCACCGGCCGGGTCCAGGATCTGGGCCTTGACCGCGGCATCGCTCTCGCCCACCTGTCCGTCCAGGATCCAGGCGTTCTCCGGTTTGGCCAGAATCGCATGGTAGCGGCCGGCGATTTCCAGGGTCTCGCGACAGCGATCGAGGATGGTGGGGGTGGAAGTGGCGTCGGACGGCGGGTCGCGCAGCATGATCCGGGCATAGAACTCCTGGATGCCAAGGTACTTGTCATAGTCGCCGGCCCGGGCTCCCGCCTTCGGGTACGGCAGGCTCAGGCAGTCGGCATCGAGCAACCGCCGGATCATGGCCGGATCCTGGAAATGCTGCCCCGGCCGGAAGTATTCTCCCGACTCCGCCAGAGCGGTTTTCACCTTGCCGGAGAGCGCGTCCACCGGGATGAGCTGGTTGTTCAAGGCCTCGGCGGTCTTGAAAATATTTTCCCGGAGCACACGATCACGGGACTCGGCGATGACAGCGGGCTTGCGAAGCCGCGCGGCCTGGGCCTGAAGGGCGGTGACGGCTTCCTTGAGGTTGCCGGCGCGGGCGGAGGCGCGGGCGTCCTCCTGGGCAGCGAGTTCACTTCGCAGGGCCGCCAGCTCATCGGTGACGATGCGGCACCACTTAACCACAAACGGCCGACCGCTGGCGGCAAGTTCGCGAATGCCGGAGAGAGCGTCATCGACCTTGGCGATGGGAAGCGGCCAATCCTTGAGCAGATCCATGCGTCCGTCCAGGGCGGTCCAAGCCTGCAACGGCTGGCGGACACCGGCACGGGTTTTGTCCAGTTCCTGAAGGAGCGGAACGAGATAGGGGGCCTTCCCGGCAGCGGCGATGGTTTCGTCGAGCAGACGCAGGTCATTACGGAGGATGTCGTAGGTCATGGCATCGTCCTGGAGATGGGAGGCCACGGAGAATTTGAGGTCGAGCAGACGTTTGGCGCGGAGACATTCATCGCGCAAGCCGCCGGCTTCGTCCCGCCACAACCAGGCTTCGTTCGGGCTGGAGCCAAGGATGCCGAGCATGTCGTTGGCCTTGGCCCATTCGCTCTTTTGCAGGAAGGCCTGGGCCTGGGCCCAACCGCCGGCGGTCTTGCGCCAGTCCGGGATCATGCGGCGGAGTTGCTCCACGGTGCTCTTCTGGTTTTCGTAGTCCCAGGAGCCCACCGCCTTGTCCAGGACGGCCTGGGCGGCGTCAAACCGTTCTTTGCGGGCCAAGTTATGGGCCTGCTCGATGAGGGATTTAGCCCGGGGATAAACCACCATCTGATAAGCCCAGTAGCCACCGATGAGGAGAAACAACGTCAACCCCATCACCAACAGCTTGAGCAACACGGTATTACGCGGGATCGGCGTGCTGCCGTCGTAGAAGCAGATCTTGACGTGGGCGACGGAAAGCACGTCGGTATTCTTGATCAGGCGTTCTTTGCCGGAAATCAATTTTTCGCCGTTGATCAACGTGCCATTGGTGCTGTTGAGGTCTTTGACCCAGAAACTGCCGTCCTCGCGCCGCACAATTTCAGTATGCTGCCCGGAGATGCCACGATCGGTGAGAGGCAGACCGCCATCGGCCGAGACTTGCAGGCCGATGACCACGCGGGTGGAGGAGACCGGGACTTCGCGCCCCTTGGACGCGCCGGAGAGCACGACCAGGACCGGATGCCCCTTGGGCTGGCCCGCAGCGGGATCGCCCTGTTCAACCACGAGCGAGCAGGCGCCGAGGCGGATGGTCATGCCGACCGCGAGCTTGAGGGGCTTGGTCAGCGCCTCGGTTTTGTAGAAGGTCTTGTTGGTGCTGCCCTCGTCCTTGACATAAATCCCTTTGCCCTCGCGGTAAAGCGTGGCGTGATGGCCACTGATGCGGGCGTCATCGGGCGGCGTCGGCCAGACGTTTTCCCGGCTGCGACCCATGGTGACCGGCGCGGCAATCTTTTCCGCGTCAATCTGGTGGATGGTCCGGCCGTCAAATTCCAGGCGGATCAACATAGTCAGCGTGACTCCTGCCATTTACGGACATCGTAGAAACGCTGGTCGGCGGGATTGCGAAAGACCGCGGCGGTGACCCGGGTGATGGTGATGGCATCCGTGCGATCACCGCGGACTTTGGCCTCGAAGCGTTCCAGCTTCTGCCGGTTGTACCAGAGCTGCTGGTTGCGGCGCATACCCTTGAGCAGTTCAACCGCCTCGGTCACCAGATCCTGACGGTTTTCCGCGGCGGCCTTGCGAATGGCCCCGAACAGCAGCGGCTCAGAAGCCGGCCAGGTGGCGGGAGCGAAATGCTTAGCCACATCCCGGGCCTGGACCAGAAGCGATTCGGCCGAGGCGGTGGGCAGCACGGGGGAGCCTTCCCAATGAGAACGGACAAAGTCGGGGCTGTCCATCGGCACCGAGAGAAAAATGGCGTACATGAAATTTTCCGTCATCCGTTTCTTGTCCGCCGGCGCTTCGATGCGGAGCGCCCCGGCGCGCAGGCCGTGCCGGAAAAAATAGGCCAGGCCGAAAACGCGGCCGCCGTCACGGGTGTAGGAAAGCAACTTCATCGGAATGCCGTTTTCCGGCCCGAAGAAATACGGCAGTTCCTGAACGGGGTCGCAGATCCAGTCACTGTTCTTGCCGCGCCAACCGGCCTGCCATTCGGCGATGGTCTGGCTGGCGGATTTGCGGAAGCCCTCGGGATCCAAGCGTTCGGACACCGACATCTCAAAGGGAATGTCTTGAAGACGGAAGCTGACCAGGATTCCGTTCTTCTCTTCCTTGAAGGTCACGCCCTTGACGTCCGGATAGATGATTTCGTATCCGGTTCCCGGAACCGCCTTGGTGAGGCACAGGACTTCGCCGTCCTGCTCCGGCCAGTCCACCATGACTTCCTTAGTTGGGGTGATGGCCTTGATACCCCAGCCCAGGGCAACCAGCAACACGACCGCCGCGATCACCAGGAAGGAGGTTTTAAACCGCGATTTTTTCGTTTCGTCTTTCTGCAAGTTGTTAAGTTCACCCGGCGTGAACATGAAGGTCGGCTGGACCATGGTGCCTTCGAACGGCTTGTAAACATTCCCACCCGCGGCGGTGGCCGCGGGGCCGGCATCTCCGGAGGGCGGCATCGTCGCGCCGGGAGCGGCGACGGCAGCGGCTGGCGGTTCGGTTTTACTGCCTGCGGGCGCGGCCGGCGGCGGAGCGGACGGCACGGGCCGGGGCGAACCGGGGGCGGCGGGCGGGGGATCGGCGGCCATGGTCGCCAGGGGGGCGGCGGCCAAACCGGCGTCCGTGTGGCTCGCCTCATCTTCCACTTCCAGAAAATGCAGAACGGAAGTCTGCCCAACCCGGATCTGCTGGCCCGTCTGGACAGTCTGGAAAGCCCCGACCTTAACGGGCGTCCCGTCCACGGCCGTGCCGGAACTGCCGAGGCTTTCGAGTTCCACCTTGGCGCCATGCAGAGTGACCCGGACATGCTGGCGCGAAACATCGGCGCCCTCAAGCCGGAACTGGGCCGCGTGCGAACGGCCGATGACCACCGCTTCGCCTTCCTTCAGCTCCAACATCGCGCCGAAGGGTTCACCCTTTTCGACTTTAAGGCCAAACATGGTGCGCCGCCCTCGTTTATTGCTTCATGGTTGACATGACGCCCATGACCCGGATGCCCACAGGCACCAGAATAATGAGAAAGACCGCCGGCAGAATAAAAATCGCCACCGGAATAATCATGATCGACGGCGCCCGGGCCGCCTTGCGCTCCGCCCGATGAAAACGGCGGCGGCGGATTTCCTCTGACTGCAGCTTGAACGTCTCGGACAGCGGCGCGCCGATTTCCGTGCTCTGAGCCACCGCCGCCACCAAGGTCTGGAACTCCTCAAGCTGGATGCGGGCGACCATGGCGCGCAACGCCTCGACCCGCGATTTGCCCAGGGAAGCCTCGTGCATCATGACGCCGAATTCCGTGGACAGCGGGCCAGGGGGGCCTTCCCGCACCAGGAAACGCACCGCCGCGCCAAAATCCTGACCGGCTTCCAGGGCCACGGTCAGCAGGTCAATGGCATAGGGCAACGATTTAGAGATCGCTTCCTGGCGGCGGGTCGCGGCACTCTGCAGCCACATTCCGGGCAGCACCCAGCCGGCGATGGCGGCGACGCCGCCCACCAGCAGCGCCAGCGGCGCGTTGGGCGAGAGCAGGAAGGTTATAACGGTTCCCAGGGTCAGTAACCCCAGAGCCGCCAAGGCCTGAGCGCCGCAGATCTTGCGCACCGTCAGGTAGTCGGTGAGCGCCGCCAGAATAATCTGATTCTGGATGGCGACGGCCCGGGCTTTCTGTGTCGTCTGCATGGCGCTTTCGACCCAGCGGCCACAGGCGTCAATCTCATTGACGAAAATGCGGAAAAAAGCCGGCTCCCGCGGGGCCTCGACACCGGCTTGTTCCTGCCGCTTGCGCAGCAACCGGTCCAGCCCGATGATCAACAGAAACAAAGCCATGAAGGCCAGCATCTGGGCAATGTATTGGTCGACATTCTTCATCGCAACAGGCACTCCGGACGGCCGGGGTTTTCCCCGGAACCGCCGTCAACATTCGACAGTGACAATTTTGTTGATGGTGACAAACCCGACGACTTCCAAGATCAAAATGCCGCCAAGCGCGGCCCAGCCAATGGTCGTGGTGACCAAGGGTTTCATCAATTCGGGATCGATCATATAGAGGATGCCGAAAGCCACGAGCGGCATGGAAGCAATAGCGATGGCCTCAAAGCGGCCCTGGGCCGTCATGGTCGACAGCTTCTGCTGGAAATCGGTGCGGGCACGGATCGTGCCGGTGATCTTATCCAACACATCGGCCAGGCTGCCGCCGGTCTGAAGCGTGACGCGCAGAGCAGTGGTAAGCAGGCTGATGTCTTCACACGGCATGCGCTTGCACATCCGGTCAAAAGCATCCGGCAGGGGAACGTTGAAGATGCGGTATTCGTAGAGCAGGATGCCCAGTTCCTCGCCCATCGGACCGCTCATATCATGCATGACCATTTCCAGCGCCTGGGGCAGGCCGCCGCCGGCGCGCAGACAACTGGCCAAATTGACGGTCAGATCCAGAACGCGCGATTCGAACTGACGCTTGCGGCTTTTGACCCGCTGCTTCAGCCACAGCTTGGGCAATGGAAACAAGGCAAACCCCGCGCCCACGGTCAACGGCAGCACAATCAGCGGGTGGTAAACGCCGGAAGCCACCAGGGCCGCCGCCAGGATGCCGCCGCCGAGCATGGCCATCGTCCAGCTCAATTGCAAGACTTTTTCCGGAGCCATGAACCGGTAGATAGGGTCGAGCTTGTTCGCCTCGTCCGCCGACTGTTTTTCCTTGAGCCCCTGGGTCATGCCGAATTCGAGCAGGAGCGGCGCAAGCACAAAGACGCCGAAGCCCACGGCGGTAAAAACCAGAATGAGAATCGGAATCGGGACGCTCATGCCATGCCTCCGCGGGGAGACTCATGCCCTTCCCCGAACATCCCGAGGTCAATGCGCAGGTCGCCCATATCGCGCAGCTCTTCGAGGAACCGCGGGATGTTGCCCGTGGCCGCGAAATGCCCCTCGATCTTGCCCTGGGAGATGCTGGTGCGCTTGAAGAGGAAAATGTCCTGCATGAGGATCACGTCCTTCTCGCGGCCGGTGACTTCGGCGATCTGCATCACCTTGCGGGTGCCGTCCGCCAGGCGCGCCTGGTAGACAATGAGATTGATGGCGGAAGCAATCTGTTCGCGGATCACCTGGGAGGGCAGTTCCACCCCCATCATCACCATGTTCTCCATGCGGGAGAGAGTGTCGCGGGCGCCGTTGGCATGCACCGTGGTGAGCGAACCGTCATGGCCGGTGTTCATGGCCTGGAGCATGTCAAACGCCTCGGGGCCGCGACACTCACCGACGATGATGCGGTCAGGGCGCATGCGCAAACAGTTGATGACCAGGTCGCGAATTTCCACAGAACCCTTGCCCTCGATGTTGGGCGGGCGCGTCTCCAAGCGCACCAGGTTGGGATGGTTAAGCTGCAATTCCGCGGAATCCTCCACCGTGATAATGCGCTCGCCTTCCGGGATGAACAGAGAAAGAACGTTGAGCAGGGTGGTCTTGCCGGAACCCGTGCCGCCGGCCACCACGATGTTCTGCCGCGCCCGCACCGCTTCGCGCAGGAACTCGGCCATCTGCGCCGTCATGCTGCCGTACTTGATGACGAGGTCGTCCACGGACGGCTTCTTGGCAAAAAACTTACGGATGGTCAGGGTCGGGCCGTTGAGGGCCAGCGGCGGAATGACGGCGTTGACACGCGAGCCGTCCGGCAGGCGGGCGTTGGCCATCGGACTGGCCTCGTCGATGTGCTTGCCCAGCGGCTCGACGATGCGGGAAATGATGCGCATGACATGAGCGTCGTCATAAAAGCGGGACTGGGTCTTCAACATTTTGCCGCTCTTGGCCACGAAAATACTGTTGGGGCCGTTGACCATGATTTCTTCCAGGTTCGGCTCGCGCAGGTAGGGGGTGATGGGGCCGTAGCCCAGGAATTCGTCCTCGACGGACTGGCGCAGCACGTCCAGCGGAATGTCGTCAGGCAACTGGTGCCGAACTTCCTTGAAGACGTTTTCCATCTCGGCATTGACGCGCCCCTTAACCGCCTCGTCCTGAACCTGCTTGGACACCAGGTCCGGCAGATTCATGCGCTGCAGGATCATCTCGTGGATGCGGCGCTTGAGACTCATGACCGCATCGGAGTAGAGCCGGTCCTGGAAGGGCTGGTTGTAGACGTCCTGGGGCTTGGGCGCGGCCTCGCCGTCGGACGCAGCGGCGGCCTTGCCGGCGGACGCCACCGGCACAACGGGGGGCAGGACAAACTCAAACAAACAGGTGCCGACGCGGACCTGGTCGCCGTTCTTAAGCACCGCCGAGCCAGTGATCCGGTCGCCGTTGACGAAAGTGCCGCCGGTGCTGCCCTCGTCCGCCAACACATAGTTCCCGTCCATCACCCGGATCCGGGCATGGTTGCGGGAAACGCCACGGTCGGTCTCGGGGAATTTGACTTCCTTGCCGGGGGCGCGGCCGATGGCGGCCGTGCCTTCCTGCGGCAATTCCAGCAACGCGCCGTTCTCCGGCGGCGTCCCCTGAATGCATTTGAGCTGCGCCATCCTGCCTTCACCCCTAGTCCGGCCAAGCCGGACCCACGTTTTTTGTGTTATGCAACCGGTATTGCCGGCCTGCCCGGGCTACTATTTGATTTCACCACGCGCAGGCCGAACCGGCCGACGACATCACTTGGCGGGCTTGGCCAGATCCTTGATCGGCTTGGCCATCTCTTCCTGGATCTTCTTCGTGGTCTCGGAGAGCGGCACGGAGCCGGGTTGCGCGGGCCCGGCCAATTGCGGGCTGAGCAGGATCAGGAGCTTCTGCTTCTCCTTGGTCGTGGTCTCGCTGGAGAAGAAGTATTTCATCACGGGGATGTTCTTGAGGAAGGGCACACCCTCGCTGGAAACGGACTCAAAGAGCTGGTCGGCGCCACCCATGATCAGAGTGCTGCCGACGGGCACCAGGACGGTGCTGTTGATCTTATTGGTGGTAAGGTTGTAATCACCGTTGCCCTGGAGCAGCGGCACGCTCATTTCCAAGACCACGTCCAGCTCGGCGGTGTTGCGGTTGGAGAGGCCGCCTTTGGCGTTCAGGATCAGGCCGTACTCAATGTCCTTGAGTTCCGCCGTGTTGACGCCGCCGACCTTGACCTTGAGAGTGCCGCCGCTCTTGAACGTCTTCATTTCATCGGCGTAGTTCTTGAAGGTCATGTGCCCGGCATTGTAGGAACGCATGGGGCCGCCGCGGCTCAGGGCGCCGATGGTGCCGTTGAGCCCGGTGCCGACCAGGTAGTTGCCGCCCCAGCCGCTGGGGGCAGTCTGGTCACGGCCGATCTGGCCGCCGTAGTTAAGCGCCGACTGGACGGTGAGCAGGCCATCCTTGAGCAGATTGCCGCCGAGTTGTTTGAAATCAGTTTCGCTGATGGCGACAAAGACGACGTCCAGTTCCAGCATGGTCGGGATGATGGAAACATTGACCGTGGCGCCCAAGCCCGAGTTGGTGTCGCCGGCCTTGCCGGATTCGCCGAGCCAACGCTGGGAGGCCACAACGGCCTTAATTTTTTCCAGGTCGGCCTTGCTGTAGACTGAGCCGGAGATGTTGATGTTGCTGCCGGCCGCGTCCACGGCCAGGGTTTCGGGTTCCAGATTGGCGGAACCTTTGGGGGCGATCTTGAAGCCGGAGACTTCCAGGGCCTTCTTCAGCTCGATGATCCGTTCGGGCCCCGGCCGGAAGGTGGCCAGGTTGGCGACGGTGCCGCCGTAGAGCTGGACGATGCGCTGCAGCAACTGCCAGTTGTTCGGGTTGCTGACTTCGCCGCGGATCATGACGCGGCCCATGTTCTCGTACATGTCGATCTCGGGAACCTGCTCCAGGTCGCGGCGCAGGGCTTCCAGCATGGTCTTGCTGTTGGGCATGACGGTGATGCTGAAGGCATAGGTGGCGCCGGCGGGGCCGGAAACGATGGCGTCGGTCGTGCCGGGCTTGATTCCCAGGATGCGCACTTCGCGGGGGTCGTCCATCACTTCAATTTTACACACGCCGGGATTGGCCACGCGCACGCCTTCAACCGCAAATTCCATGGTTTTGCGAACCATGGCATCAGAGGCCACGGTCAGGTTCTCCTTGTCCGCTGCCAGCAGCGGATGGGCCAGAAGCAACACCAACGCCAGGCTTCCCGCCGCCAGGATGAGCCGCCGCCACATTGACGCCTCTTCCCTTCTCGCCGACCTGTCGATACCGAGCTTGGTTTTCATGTTCCGACTCCTGCGTTGCTGATGGGACTTTTACCGAACCGTTACTGTTGGGGATCTGGGACTGAACAATCCGGCCCGCATCAAGGCGAGCCGAGGTTTCGCCGCTCAGGGCACCGCCACCGGCACAGGCTTTTCCAGCCCGGCGGGGATTTCGATGGTCTTGACGCCGTCCAGGAACTTCTCGAACGTCTTTTCGTCCACCATGCCGAGGTCGCGGCGGTTGGTGGCGGAATCATCCCCCTGCTTGCGCAACGCCAAAGTCAGGGCGGTGTTACGCATGGCGGCGATAAGGATCTGAGCCTGGTCCGGCCGCAGCGACAGCGTGATCTCGCTGCCGGTGCTGTTATTACCCTCGGAGCGGCTGACGTCCAGAACGCGCAGCTTGGGGAACAGCACGGTGGTCACGATTTTCTGCACCGTGGTCGGAGCCGCGGAGAGATCGGCGGAACGCACGCTCTGGGTCACATTCACCGTGCTGATGACCGCGACTTCATCGCCCGGCCGGAGCAGGTTGGAAATGCCACCGGAGGGCGCCGGCATAGTCACCGCCCATTCGCCGTCGCCGACCATGCTGCCGGCGCCGCGGATGTCGCCCACATCGTTCATCTGGATGTAGTCACCCGCGGCAATGGAGCGCTTGGCGCGCTGCTCAAAAATCAGGTTGCGGCTGATGTACGGTACGGCATTGGTCGGCCGCGCCGCCGTCGGCACTTTCTTCGAGGTCACGGAATCCTTAGTAATGATCTCGCCGAGAGCGATGTCGCGCAGGGCTACCACCACATTGCTCTTCTCTTCTTCCGCCATCTTGGTTTTGTTCAGGAGTTTCCCGACCGCCAGCACCGCCGCCAAACCCAGAATTACCGCCAGCACCAGTGGAATGAAATTCTTCATGATCGTCCCTCGTTGCTTCTCTGACTGCTTAGTTTGGAGGTTGTCTCGAAATCCTGTTCGCCCGGAACGGTCGTATAACTTCGATTTTGCTACTCTACTACCGGGGAGCGGAGTTTGCCAACGTGTTCAAGGGGTTGCCGGCCATTTTTTCACCGGGGTTTGTGGCCGCCGCCGCTGCCGTTTCCGGGCGTAAGCTGAAGCCACAACGCCCTGGCGCCGTCTCCCACAGCAACAGCCAGAGGCGGTCGCTACCGCGGCCCCAGACCAGAATGCCGCCGGCGCTGGCCCGGACCGCGGGCAGATCCACCAGCCGCCCCAGCCGCCAGCCCTGCTGGGTCAGAGACGTTTCAAATTCGCGCCGGGCCACGGCATAGCCGCCGGGAATCTCCCCGCGCCAAGTCCAACCCTGCCCCGCGGCCGGCTCCGGTGTTTCCAGCCGGGCCAACGCCGGCAGTTCCAGGCGATCGGCGGGCGGCGGCTTGGAGATCGTGACCTCCCCGGAGCCGGGCGCGGCCCACAGCGAAAGTCCGGTCGCCAGGATCAGCCCCGCGGTACACCACCGCGCGACGGCGGTCAAAGCATGGGTGGAGGAAAGACGCGTCATGGGAGCGGCCACCTGTCATCCCGCACGCGGGTTTGCCAGGGCTCCGAATACGAGGCGGCCGGCGCCAGGCCGCTCCCGGAATAAGTCCGCTCGCCCGTCATGCCATACGGGGCGCGCATGATAACCACGGACCCTTCATACGGCGCGGCAGAAGTCCAATTCCGTCCGACCATGCCCGTCACGGTTTCCTGGACCTGCGCCGGGACATTCCCGGCGGCCTGTTCCCGGGTACGCTGCGGCGCCCAGAACCCCCGCATCCAGAACGGCATTTTCATGTTGATCTTCACGCCGGCATAGGCCTCGTGCCACCAGCTCTCCACCGCGCCGCCGCCAGTGTCTTCTATCAGAATGTTCAGGCTGCGGCCAGTGTAGAAGTCGACATTGCCCGACCCCGCGGACATCGGGAACACCATCTGGGCCAATTCGCTCTTGATCGCGGCCGCGCTGATCCCGGACCGGTGCCGGTTGCCGCGGCTCCAGGCGGCGTAACGGTCCGCCTCCACCAGCCGGATCCGGGTGGTCTGCAAGTCAGCCAGCCACAGGATCGCCCCGATCAGGACAAGGTAGAGCGGGATGACGATCAGCGTTTCCATGAGCACGCTGCCGCGTTCATCCCGCGCCGCCTGGCGAAGCTGAATCAGGATTGTGTGGAGAACCGTCATGAACTCGCTTTTTTCAGTACGTTGCGGACAATGGATGTGGCGCTTCAGCGAACCCCGGAGCTACCGCTGCCGGAACCGCCAGTGGTGGGCGGCGGGATCACGGGCGGCGGGGTCACGGGCGGCGGGGTCACGGGCGGCGGGGTCACGGGCGGCGGGGTC
>CAITSE010000307.1 GCA_903894975.1 uncultured Lentisphaerota bacterium | reverse complement strand
GCGGGATGAACGGGTATAATAGCTCCGTCAAAACCGCCGTTTTTCTTTGTGATCGTTGTGTCTTTTTTGGCAAAACCGGTTTCAACCGCTGACTGACGCTAACCTGCGCTAACGAAAGCTCCAACCCGTTAGCGAACCGTTAGCGGACGTTAGCGGTTAAAGAGGTCATGGCTTCTCATGCTGCCGTTGCGCCGTTTTTTAGGATGGGATCGGGATCTGCCGGGGCTCGTGGCGGAGGGGTTGACCGCGGCCTGGACCGGCGGCATCCTGGACTTGGATGATACGCTGGCCATTGTGCCGACGCGTCAGGCCGGACGCCGCCTGCGCGAACGGCTGGCCATGCTCGCCGCCGGCCGCGACGCCGCGGTTCTGCCGCCGCGCGTGATTCAGCCGGAACAGCTTGCCATGGCCGCGCCCGGCGGTCCGCCGCTGGCCGCGCCGGCCGATGTGCTGGCGCTGATGGCGGCGGCGCTGCGGGAGGTGGACCCGGTTCGGTTGCCGCGGCTGTTCCCGCGGGCCGGGGAGGTCCGGCGCGATTTCCGCTGGTTCCTGGATGTGGCGGCGCGGCTCTGTGACCTGCGCAGCGCCCTGGCCGAGGCGGGGTTGGGCTTTGCCGACGCGCCGGCGCGGCTGGAGGCGGCCCTGGGCGAAGGCGTCGGCTGGGAACCGGAACGCTGGACGGCCCTGGCCCGCATCGAACAGATTTTTCTGGAACGGCTGGCCGCGGCCGGACGGCGGGATCCGGTCGGCGCGGCGCGGGAGGCGGCCTTGAACCCGTGCCTGCCCGAGGGCGTGCGGCGGGTGCTGTTCCTGGCCGTGCCCGATCCCATGCCGCTGGCGGTGACGGCGGCGGCGGCGCTGCTGGAGCGCGGCGTCGAGGTCGAGGTCTGGATTCATGCGCCGGACGCGCTGGCGGAGGATTTTGACGAGTGGGGCCGGCCCGTGCCGGAGGCGTGGCTGCGCCGCGCCGCGGCGCTGGCGGATGACGAGATCGTCTTGACCGGCCGTCCCGCGGATCAGGCGCACGCCGCCACGGAATGGGTTGGGCGTGAAAAGATTGTATCGTCGGATCTGGCTCTCGGCGTACCGGACGCCGAACTGATGCCGCACCTGCGCCGGGCCTTCGGTGAGACCGGGCTGGAACTGTTCGATCCCGCGGCGCGGCCGCTGGCCGGGCAGATGCCGGCTGAATTGTTCCGGGGCGTGGCGGACCTGGCGCGTTCGGAGTTGTTTGAGGATTTCGCCGCGCTCCTGCGGCATCCGGATTTCCTGGAATTTCTGGCCCGGCGTCATCCGGGACTGGACCCGGCCCGGTTGCTGACGGAGGCGGACCGTTTTCAAAACAAGTATCTGCCGTTCCGCTTCAATCCCGCGACGGCCCGGGGGAGCGGCGGCGAGCCGTTCCCGGAACATTCGGCCCTGGGCCGCGCCAGTGCGGCGGCGGCGGAAGCCGTCCAGCGGTTGCACGACGACGGCGCCGGCGCGCTGCTGCGGGAGTTGTACGCGGAAAAAATTCTGAACCCCGACGCCGCCGCGGACCGGCTGTTCCGAACCGCCGCCGAGGCGTTGGCACAAGCGCTGGAAGCCGGAACTGCCGCGGCGGACGCCGCCGGCATCCGGGATGCGGGCGAACGTCTGGAACTGACGTTGGAAGGACTTCGCCGCGCCACGTTTGCGCCGGAGGCGCCGGAGGATCCGGCCGCAGTGCTGGAGGCCGACGGCTGGCTGGAACTGCCCTGGAACGACGCGCCGCACCTGCTCCTGGCCGGCGTCAATGACGGCCGCGTCCCGGCTGCGGTCGCCGGCGATCCGTTCCTGCCGGATCGGGCGCGGCAGGCGCTGGGGCTGCCGGACAATGCCCGGCGCTTCGCACGTGACGCCTTCCTGTTCTGCGCCATGCTCGCCTGGCGCAAGGCCGCTGGCGGCCGGGTGCGCCTGGTCCTGGGCAAGACCTCGGATTCCGGCGATGTGCTCAAACCCTCGCGTCTTCTCTTTCTCTGCAACGATGACGCCTTGCCCGGCCGCGCCCGGCAGCTTTTCGGCCCCGCCGCGGAAACGCGCCGGCCGGTGGTGTGGACGCGGGCCTGGACGCTGACGCCCCGCGCCGTGCCGTTCGCCGGACACTTGCGCGTGACGGATTTCGGCTCGTACCTGGCCTGTCCCCTGCGGTTTTATTTCGGCCGCATTCTGGGCATGGAACCCTTGGACGACCACAAGACCGAACTGAACGCGATGGACTTCGGCCTGCTCTGCCACTCCGCCCTGGAAGCCTTCGGCCGCGCCGAACCGGCGCTCCGGGACGCCCTCGACGCGGACATTCTCGAAACGTTCCTGCTCCGGGAACTGGACCGGCTGGTCCGGGAACGCTACGGCGCCGCGCCGTCGGCGTCGGTGTGGTTCCAGACCGAGTCCGCGCGGCAGCGGCTGCGGGCCTTTGCCAGGGTCCAGGCGGAACACCGGCGGGCGGGGTGGAAGGTCGTGGAGGTCGAGCGTAAGTTCGGGCAGGACGGGGATTTCGTGTTCGGCGGGCTGCCCGTGCGCGGCACCTTCGACCGGTTGGACCGGCATGAGGACGGGCGCTGGCTCGTGCTCGATTACAAGACTTCGGACAAAGGCATTGCTCCCGTCGCGGCGCACCTTCAGACCCCGGGCGGGTTCCCGGAGTTGCCGCCGTGGTCGCTGGTGCCGGACGGCAAAAAGTTTCTGCGCTGGAAAAGCCTGCAGCTTCCCCTGTACCGGCTCCGCCTGGAAACCGAGCTGGGCGCGCCGGTGCAGGCCGGCTACGTCAACCTGCCCAAAGCCGTGACTGAGACCGGTATCACGATTTGGGAAGATCTGACGCCCGATCTCCTGAACCAGGCCCGGGAGTGCGCCGAGGGTGTGGCGGCGCAGATCCGCGCCGGCGTGTTCGTCCCGCCGGACGAAACGCTCCCGGCCGATTTTGACGATTTCGGCCGGCTTTTCCAGGACGGCGTGGCCGCCAGCGTCACGCCGCCGCCGCCGCCGGCCGCAGCCGGGGAGGGCGCGACATGATGCGGACGCCTCATGAAATGATCTTCGCCTCGGCAGGCACGGGCAAGACCTTCGCCCTGACCAACCGCGTCATCCGCCTGCTGCTGGAAGACACCGCGCCGGAACGGATTCTGGCGCTGACCTTCAGCCGCGCCGCCGCCGGCGAGATCTTCGACACCGTCACCGGGCGCCTGGCCGAGGCCGCGGGCGATCCCGCCAGGGCCGTCGCGCTGGGCGGTCATGCCGGCGTGAAGGGGTTGGATTCGGAACGCTGCCGCGAGGCGCTGCGGCGGTTGCTGGATCGCATGCATCTCTGCCCGATCGGCACGCTCGACAGTTTTTTCATCCGCATGCTCCAGGCGTTTCCCTTCGAGCTGGGCGGCGGCGGCGAGTTCGCCATCCTGGATCCGGCCGTGCTCGAAGCCGAAAAGGGGCGACTCCTGCGCGGCCTGCTCCAGCCGGCCGCCAACCGGCGCGAGGTTGCGGAACAGCAGGATCTCTTCGAAGCTTTCAAGAGGGCGACGTTCGGCCGCGAGGAGAAGCAGTTGGAGACGCGGCTGCGCCAGTTCGCCGCCTCCTGTCATGAACTCAGCTTGGACATTTCGGCGGAGGCCTGGGCCGCCGAAGACCGCATTTGGCCCGCCGGCTCGCCCTGGCCTAGGCTGACGCCGGATGGTGCCCGGGCGGCGGCCGCGGCCGTGATTTTCCCCGGCGCCACGCCGGCTCAGGCGGAACGGCTCGCGGCCTTCCTGGCCGCCGCAGCGGAATTCCGGCCCGGCTCCGTTCTGGAGCGCGGCGGGGAGGCCGAGAAAGCGTTCGAAAAATTCCTGGAGGCTTTGCCGGACCTGGAGACCGGCCATGCCGACATTGGCCTGAACCGGGGCAAGCTTACTGCGGTCGGCCCCGTGGCCGCGGCATTGGAACGCCTGGTTCGGCATGTCGCCGGCAGCCTGCTCGAAGCCCAGGTCGAAACCACTCGCGGCATCCGGGAACTGATGGCGCGCTACGAAGCCGCCTACCACGAACGGCTGCGCCTGGGCGGCAAGCTCACCTTCGGCGACGTCCAACGTCTCCTGGCCGGGCACGCGGAAGCGTTTTCCGGCGACCTGCGGATGATCATGGAATACCGGCTCGACGCCGCGTTCGACCACTGGCTCCTGGACGAATTCCAGGACACCTCACGCCTGCAATGGGAGATCCTCCGCAATCTGGCCGACGAATTGCTCCAGGACACCTCCGGCACACGTTCGCTGTTTGTGGTCGGGGACGTCAAGCAGGCGATCTACGGCTGGCGCGGCGGCGATTCCGCGCTGATGGCGGAGATCCTGGAATACTACAACAGCGCCGGCGAGGAACGCATCGCCGTCGGCAGCCTGACCGAGACCCAGCGCTGCCGGCCGCCGGTGGTGGACGCCGTCAACGCGGTGTTCGGCCATCTCGCGGGCACGCTTCCGGAAACGGTGCGAGACCGCTGGTCTGGTGACTGCCGCTGGGCGACGCACCGTTCCGCCAAGCCCAAGGAAGCGGGGCTGGCGCGGTTTGTGGAACTTCCTTACGTCAAAGGGGAAAAAGCCGACGCCGCGCGGGGCCGGCGCTGGGCCGCCGTGGCGGCGCGCCTGGCGGAAGTGCGCCCTTGGGAACGCCGCGGTCCGGACGGCGCGGCCCCGACCGCCGCCGTGCTGGTGCGCAACAACACCGCCGGGCGCGAACTGGTGGATCATCTGCGCCGGCTCGACATTCCTGCGGCCTGGAACGGCGATGCCGAGATCCTGGACAATCCTGTGCTCGCCCTGGTCGAGTCGCTGCTGCGTGTGGCCGCCCATCCCGGCGACACCCTGGCCTGGGAACACCTGCGCATGACGCCGCTGGAGCCGTGGCTCCAACGCACTGGCGCCACGCCTGGCAGCGTCTCCCTGGAACTGCTCCGGGACCTGCACGAACGCGGGTTCGAGGCCGCGCTGGACATCTGGCTCGGTCGGCTGCGCGAGGGCTGGCCCGAACCGGATCTCTTCAGTCTCCGCCGGATCAGCGAACTGCTGGAGGCGGCCCAGCTCTTTGACCGCGGCGGACTCTCGAAAGATCCGCTGGACTTTCTGGAATTGCTTGCGGCGCGCAAGGTTGCCGAACCGCCCGTGCCCGGCACGGTTCAGGTCATGACCCTGCACAAGAGCAAGGGACTCGGCTTCGACTGGGTGTTCCTGCCGGACCTGCAGGCGCAGTCCGGCGGCGCTCTTGGCGCCATCACCTTCCTGCACCACGGCCGGCCCGGCGCGGCGGATGAATGGCTTCTGGCGCGCCCGCCGAAAATGCTGGTCGAGGCGGACAAGGCTTTGGCGGCGGCGGCGGAAGAGGCGGCGGACGCCGGCCAGTTTGAGGAGCTTTGCCTGCTCTACGTCGGCATGACCCGGGCCAAGCGTGAACTGATGCTGGTGGCGACCGCGCGCAGCCCGGAATCGAAGGCCGAGTCCGTGACGTTGGCGCAGGTGGTGAAGCCGGGAATGTTGGCGGAAGGCTGGACGCGGTTCGGCGTCACGGTGTATGAGGCCGGTGAAGTTTTCTGCGAGTTCGGCGAGCCGGATTGGTTTGCGCCCGTGTTCCCGACCGTTGCTTCCGGGGCGGCCGCCGCCCCGGAATTGGGTGGCGGAGAACCGGTGGTGCTGCCGGTTGCCGGGCCGATGCCAGGGCCGCGGCGGCGGCATCCGCGGCTGCTGCCATCTCGTGGCGCGGGAGAGGGCGCCGGGCTTCGGGCCGGGTTCCTGTTCGACCGCGACGCTGGATTTAATCGCGGCCGGGAAGTGGGCGTGCTGTGCCACGAATTTTTACGCCGGCTGGAATGGTTGGCGGCGGACGGTTCCGGCTGGGAACCGGAACTGGTGACTTGGCGGAGAGATTGTCCGGCAGTGGCCGCGGTGCGGGACGAGGCCGCCGGTCTGTTGCAGAAGGCGTTGGCTGAACCAACCGTGCGCGAGGCGTTTGCACAGCCATCTCCGCAGGCCGAAGTCTGGCGCGAACGAGGCTTCGAGGCGATCCTGGACGGGCGCTGGGTGTCGGGCGTGTTTGACCGGGTCGTGCTGGATCGGGACGCCGCCGGCAACCTGCGCGCCGCCGTGGTCTGGGACTTCAAAAGCGAGGATCTGGACGGAACCGGCAAGGACATCGTCGCCGCGCGCCTGGCCCGGCACCGCCCGCAACTGGCCATGTACCGGCAGGCCTTGGCGAAGTTGACCGGGTTGCCGGAAAACGCGGTCTCCGTGCGCCTGCTGTTTTTGCGCGGGCCGTTGGTGGCGGGGGAGCATGAGGCGTGAGCAAGAGGCTGGGACTGGTGGGGCCGTTCGAGGGCTCTCGATAGCCCGCGATGGCCGTCGAGATCTGTCGAGGCACAGGCAATGCATTTTCAGGACAAAGGTGCATGATGCCAGATTCGGCGTACGGGCGCCCCGTTCTGTGGGAAAACGCCGGGCTGGATTGCCCGGCGCACGTCGCGTCAGGCAGGTTCAACCGGTCAGCAGATCCACCACTTGAGGCTTGCCGCGGCTGATCCGCCACGAGCGGATCGCACCGGCCGGGATGCGGCTGAGGCCCAGCGCCTTGCCCTGCCAGCGCACCGTGGGAGTCACTGCTGCCCCCTCGTTGTGCAGGCGCAGGAGCACGCCGTCCGGCACCGGCCGCAGTGCCAGCACGCGCAGCGCGCCGGGGGCCACCTCCAGCAGGCCGCCGACGCGTGGCAGATCGCCATCGCGCGTCGCCACCGGCACGGTCTGCACCGGCTGGGCCAACTCTTCGGCCAGGGCGCCAAGGTCGGCACCCCCGGGTGCGAGTAGGAACGCGAAGCGGGCCTCGCCGGCATCCTGCACCGGACGCCATGGCTCGGCTGCGGGGCCGAGGACGCGGTCATCGGCGTAGCGGGTGGCGCGGGCCACGGTCGGGAGCAGTTCGCCGCGTGCGGTCTGGAAGGCGTACAGCGCATCGCTGGCGAAGCCCACGGTACCGCAGCGCACCCAGCGGCCGCCCGGCACCTCGCCGATGGCACCGCGGGTCAGGGTGGCTCCGGGGGTGGCGTATTCGGCCTGGTCAACGCCGGTCGGCAGCACCAGGCGCAGCCGCGCCGAGCGCTCGTCGAGGAAGGCGCGGGCGGCGACGTCGACCGCGTCGCGGCCGGCCTCCAGGCGCAGTTCGAGGTCGATCCGGCTGCGCGCGCCGGCCAGGCGCACCCATAGTGCGGCGCGCAGCGGGCCGCGTTCGCGCACCGCCACCTGGGCGACGCGCCAGTGCTCGCGTGGCCGCTCCGGCGCCAGGAAGGCGGCGGGATCTTGGTCCATGCCGCCCCATGAGCCGTACGGGTCGTCGTCCAAGCGCGCCTGCAATCCGTCGCCCCCGAGGAAGGGCTGTCCGTCGCGGGTGATGCGGATGCCGGCATCGCCAGGCTTGGCCTCGACGCGCCATGCGCCGCAGACGATGGCATGTTCGCCGGCGGCGGCCGCGACCGGGCCGCTCCACGCCACGTCCTGCGCGCCTTCGACCCAGCCGAGGTCGGCGACCGACCAGCCGAGACCGGGGATGCTCAGCGGGGCGAGGACGCGGAAGCGCCACGGAACGCCCGGCAGGAAGCGGTGCTCGGTCTCGATGCGCTGGAACGGCAGCGCCCGGCCATCAGGGCCACGCAGACACAGGGGAACCTCCGCGGCGCGGTCCTTGTAGGCCCAGATCGGACGCCAATCCAGGCTGGCCTCCAGCTCAATCAGCCGGCTGGCCGGACGGGGTAGCGGATTCCACGCCAGAAGCGGCTGGGCGTGCGGATGGTCGGCGGGGACCTCCGGCACCCGGATGTCGAGACGCCGCGCCAGCGCCACCAGGGCGCCGTGCTGCACGACCGCGGCGGCATGGCGCACCCCGCCGAGCCAGTCGAGCTGCTGCTCGTAGGCGCGCTCGATCGACGAACCGGGCAGGATGTCGTGGAAGGTGTTGAACAGCAGGCCGTGCATGCCGTCCCAGCGCAGCTCGACCTCGGGATGCGCGGCCGCCCAGGCGCGCAGGTCGGCGAGGTGTCGCCGGGTCGGACCGCCGCCGTGGTCGCCCAGGCCGAAGAACACGCCGGCATCGCGCATGCCATGCTTGGCCGTATCGGCGAGCAACCCGTTGAGCCGTTCAGTCAGGTGATGGCGCTCGCTGCAATACCAGCCGTCGGCCGGCCGGTAGGCGAGGACGCGCGCGCCCGATGGCGACTCCCACCAGAAGGCCGGCTTGGCCAGGGGCTGGATGTCATGACCAGGGCGGGTGAAGGCGAAGCCGTCGATGCCGGCGTGGACCATGACCTCGGGCAGTCCGGCGGCGTGGCCGAAGCTGTCGGCGGCCCAGGAGACGGTGGGACGCCGGTGGACGAGGCGCGCGAATTCGGCCTGGCCCTCGGCATAGAGCCGCGCGAAGGTCTCGATCGCCGGCAGGTTGGTGTCGGCCTGCACCCAGGTCCCGCCCACCACCTCCCAGCGGCCTTCGCGGATGCGCTTGAAGGTGGCCGGATCGTGCTCGGCGATGTAGCGGTAGATCGATGCCTCGCCGCGCGAGAAGTTCACCTCGCGGTCCTCGTCCATGAGGTCGAGCACGCTGCGGCAGGTGCTGATCGCCTCCTCATGGCCCTCGCGCCAGTCCCACAGCCACACCGGATCGAGGTGGGCGTTGGGGATGATGTGGAAGACATGGGTAGGCATGGTCGCTCCTCAGGCGGTTTACGGATAGGAATTTTGATTTCACGGACCGGATCGGACGGGGGGAATACCCGGGGGAAAGCGCGGCATGCCAAAGGCTACCCAGTTCACATGTTTCGTGCGGGTTTGCGAATGCCTGACCCGATTCGCGTCGTTCATTCGCGTTTATTCGCGGATAACCAAAAACGATCGATCCGCCAAAGAGTTTGCTTTTTCAACCGCTAATGAACGCTAATGCACGCTAATGGGAGGATCGTTTCCCTGTCCCTGGTTTTGGTTTTCAAAGAATCGAATCCGTGCCATCCGCGGTAAAATTCCGGTGAAAATCTGCTCTCCGCAGATTTCACAGATTGGCGCAGATTTTTTATGAAAAATAATCTGCGGAAATCGGCGCAATCTGCGGTTAAAAATCTGTGTTTCATTTGTGTTTATCTGTGGCTCTTGATGTTTATTTGGTTGAGTTGAAAACGGAGCCGAGCAGGAAGCCGAGCCACACCGCGACCATGCAGAGCAGCACGGACAGCAGCACATTGCCACCGGCGTAAAGCCATTCGCGCTCGCGGAGGAGGTTCAATGTTTGCAGGCTGAACGAGGAAAACGTGGTGTAGCCGCCGCAAACGCCGATCATGAGAAATTGCGTGGTGAACTGGCGCGCCGCCGGGTCGAGCCGGCCTTCCGGCAGTGCCAGTCCGGCGAAGACACCGATAAGCAGCGAGCCGGAAACATTTACGGCGAGCGTGCCCCACGGAAACGCCGCGCCGAACTTGTCGGACACGACGCCGTTCAACGCGAACCGCGCCACGCTGCCCATCGCGCCGCCGAGGGCGACCCAGAGATACGCAATCATCACCTGATTGTTTATCCGGTTGCCGTGTGCTGGCAAATTAATTCTCATCTTCACTTCCGGTTAAAACTGCGCCAACCGCAATGCCTGTCTTGACT
>CAITSE010000306.1 GCA_903894975.1 uncultured Lentisphaerota bacterium | reverse complement strand
CCGCTGAGCCCTGAAGGGGCGATCCATAGGAATTTCTCCGATGTGCCATGCACTCCCTAAAATGGTTCGCCCCTACAGGGCTCCTATCTCATTTTCGTCCCTACCTGGGGCGTTGCCCCAGGCTATTATGGAACCGCGCCTTCAGCGCTCCGATCTACCGAAAACGTAAGCGACCCAAAGGGTCGGGGTATTTACCCCCACTAGGAATAATCCATGCCCAACCACCCGACCAACCCCGGCCTTGAAGCGCTGGCGGAAATTCTGATGACGTCTCCTGCGGAAATAACCGCGGAGACACTCCTGGTCAACCATCCCGGGTGGGACTCCACCGCCCGGGTGATGTTTGTGGCCATGGTCGACCACACGTTCGGCCGGCAGGTCAGAGGCGCGGACGTCGCCGCGGCCAAAACCGTCGGCGATCTCCTCCGTCTTCTCGACTAATTCATTAGCGTTCATTAGCGGTTCAAAAATGCTTTTCCATTTCCCCGCCATTCACATCCGCGGCATCGCCGCCGCCCTTCCCCGTCAGGAACTGAACCTGCGCGACCTGGAAGGACGCTTTGGCGGTGAAGAAGTCGCCCGAATCATGGCGACCACCGGCATCCAAGCGGTGCGCGTCGCCCCTCCGGAGATGTGCGCGTCCGATCTCTGTGAAGCCGCGGCCCGCCGGCTCCTGGCCGAAACCGATCTGGCGCCCGCGGATCTGGACGCCCTGGTCTTTGTCTCCCAAACCCCGGACTATCCCCTGCCGGCCACCGCCGCCTGCCTGCAAGAGCGTCTCGGCCTGCCGAAAAGCGCTGCGGTATTCGATCTCAACTGCGGCTGCACCGGCTTCATCTACGGCCTGCTCCAAGCCTGCCTGCTGACCAACGCCGGCGCCAAGCGGGTGCTAGTCCTGGCCGGCGACACCTCCACGCGGCTGGTCAATCTGGGCGACAAGTCCGTGCGCATGATCTTCGGCGACGCCGGGTCCGCCGCCATCATCGAACCCGGCCCGGATGCCGCCGTCATCGCCGTGAAAACCGACGGCTCCGGCGCCCGTCATCTGATAATTCCCGCCGGCGGCGCCCGCCGGCCTGTCGATGCCGGAACCGCGGAAGAAACGGTGGACGACAGTGGCAACCGCCGCTCCGCCCGGGATCTGTTCATGGACGGCATGGAAGTCATGAATTTCACCCTCCGCGAGGTGCCACCGGTCATTGAGGAAACCCTGGCCCGGGCCGGCTGGCCGCGGGAGAGCGTCGGCGCCTACGTCCTGCACCAGGCCAACCGCTTCATTCTCGACTATCTCCGGAAAAAAATGAAACTCCCGACCGAAGTTTGGCCGGTCACCATGGAACGGACCGGCAACACCGGCCCGGCCTCCATCCCCCTGGCGCTGGCGGTAGACCGGGAGCGGCTCCAGCGCGAAGGCCGGCTGGCGCGCTGCCTGCTCTGCGGCTTTGGCGTCGGCCTTTCCTGGGGCGCCGCGGCGGTGGACCTTTCCCGAACCACGATTCTGGATCCCGTGGACGTGTAGTAATTCCACAGATTTATTCGCGTTCATTCGCGTTCATTCGCGGTTCAAACACTGGAACATCTTTTTACCGCCATAATTATATAACCTTTTATTTTTTAACCGCTAATGAACGCCAATGAACGCGAATAGTATCCTGTTTGATTTGGAATTGTAATCATGCGAAAAAACGCGATCCAATTTGATTTCACCGGCGCGCGCTTCGCCGTGACCGGCGCCTCCTCCGGTCTCGGCCGAGAAATCGCCACTGCCCTGGCCGCCGCAGGCGGAACCGTCCTGGCCCTGGCGCGACGCGAAGACCGGTTGCGTCAGTTGCGCGACCAGTTTCCCGACCGCATCCATCCGGTCACGGTGGATGTCTTAAACCTCGCGGACCTGAGCGCAGCCGTCAAGAGTTTTGCCGCCGACGGCCGGTTGGACGGCACCGTCCACGCCGCCGGCATCAACGAGTACCTGCCGCTTCGCGGGTGGGACTGGGGGACCGCCGAAACCATCCTGCGCACCAGCCTGCATGCGGCGATCGAACTGCTCCGCGCCGCCACTGCCGCGACCGCCGCCGCGCCGCAGAGTTCCCATGTCTGGATCTCCTCCATCGCCGGGTTCCGCGGCCAACCGGGCTTTGCCGCCTATGCCGCGGCCAAGGCTGCAGCGGCTGCCGCCGCCCGTTCTTTCGCCGTGGAACTGGCCGGACGCGGCATTCGCGTCAACACCGTCGCCCCGGGCTGGATCAAGAGCGAATTGACCGAACGCCTGGAGAAAATGAATCCGGACGGCGCCGCCGCCGTCATCGCCCGGCATCCCCTGGGCATCGGCAGTCCGGCGGATGTGGCCGGCCTGGTGCTTTTCCTGCTCAGTCCCGAAGCCCGCTGGATCACCGGCGCCGAATTCGTCGTCGACGGCGGCTTCTCCTGTTGACTTAAACATTCGCGTTCATTAGCGTTCATTAGCGGTTAAAAAAGGCAGTGATGAACCGCGAATAAACGCGAATGAACGCGAATAATATTCATCCAACCGCCACCCGGCCGGAACCGACCTTCATGGATCCCTTCTCCGCTCAGACGCAGGAAGCCTTCACATTCATGCTCCGCGCCGCCGATGCCGGCAATCCTCAACTGGCGGCACGACTCCGAGCCGACGGCATCGAAACCGTCCTTTTCGGCCGTGACGGTTGCCTGGACTCGCTCGGCCTGGTGACCTTCATCGTCGCCATCGAGACCGAGATCGAAGACACTCGCGGCATCGCCATCCTCCTGGCCGATGAACGCGCCATGTCCATGACCCACAGTCCGTTCCGCACCGCCGGAAGGTTGGCCGACTATGTCGCCCGGCGCCTGGCGGAGGAAGACTGTGCCCAGCAGAAAGCCCCTCCGCCAGAACCGCGCGGGTAACCAAGCGGACTCCCCTTCCGTCTCCCCCTCCGTCAGAACCGCGCGGGTAACCAAGCGGACTCCCCTTCCGTCTCCCCCTCCGTCAGAACCGCGCACGTCAGTAAGCGGACTCTCCATGTCCACTCCCAAAGCCTACCTCATCACCGCTTCCTGCTACGGCCACCATCTGCCAGGAGACGACGGAACGGTCCACGCCGGACATGCCTGTCATGGTCAACCCGTCCTGCCGCCGAATCCTGAATTGCTCATGCATGCGCAGGCAAGAATGACTCATCCCGCCGTGCATCTTCGCAGTGTTCCGGCACGCAACGCGGTTTTGGATTCCATTCTTGAAGCATGCCTGTTCCGCAAATGGGAATTACTGGCCGCACATGTCCGGACAACCCATTTTCATGCGGTCGTAAAAGCAACCATTGAGCCGGAAAAAATCCTCCTCGCTCTCAAGATATATGCCACTCGCGAACTCCGTCAAATGGGTTCCGGTTTTGAGATGGAACCGTTATGAGCGCGTCATGGCAGCACTCGCTATCTATGGGAACCGCATCACGTCGAGGCCGCCGTGCATTATGTGATATACGAGCAGGGCGAGCCCATGGCGCGATACCAGAAGAATCCCGATCCTTATGACGCCTGCCGGGATGTTCATGGATGGAAGCATGAGGAGAGTCCGCTTGGTTACCCGCGCGGTTCTGACAGAGGAGCCGAACCACAACCGGTAGAAAAACAGGCTGACGGTTGACTGTCAGAACCGCGCACGTCAGTAAGCGGGTTCCTCCTCCCAAGTTTCAAATTTCCAATTTCAAATTTCGCACCTTTCATCGTGTAGATTAGTCTTATGAAAACCATCCTCATCACCGGCTCCAGCCAGGGTATTGGTCGTTTTCTGGCCGGACACTGGCTCGCCCAGGGCTGGCGTGTGGTCGGCTGCAGCCGCGGCGAAACAGACTTGGAGCATGCCGGCTACCGCCATGTCCAGACCGACATCACCGATGAGACGGCCGTACGCAAACTCTTCGCCTCGGTGCGCCGCCGGGAAGGCCGACTGGATGCGCTGGTCAACAATGCCGGCATCGGCGGCATGAACCACGCCCTGCTCACGCCGGCCGCCGCTGTGGCCCGGATCCTGGCGGTGAATGTCACCGGCACGTTCGTCTGTTGCCGTGAAGGCGCCAAGCTGATGCAGGGCGCCGGCGGCCGCATCGTCAACTTCACCTCCGTGGCCGTGCCCCTGCATCTTGAAGGCGAGGCGGCTTACGCGGCGTCAAAAGCCGCCGTCGAAGAACTGACCCGAGTGCTGGCCCGCGAATTCGCCCCGCTCGGCGTCACCGTCAACGCCGTCGGCCCCGGCCCCATCGCCACCGCTCTCACCCGCGGCGTGCCGGAAGAAAAACTCAAACGTCTGGCCGGACGCCTCGCTCTCCGCCAACCCGCCGAACTTGCCGACGTGGCCAATGCCGTGGAGTTCTTCCTCCGTCCCGAAAGCCGCCTCGTCACCGGCCAGATCCTCTACCTCGGCGGCCCGTGAGCGCCGAGTCGGGGTTTAGGCTGGTCGGTGTTTTTCGCGAACCGGTTTTCACGAGCCGATAGTTGAAAGAGCCCGCTTACTAACGTGCGCGGTTCTGACAAT
>CAITSE010000305.1 GCA_903894975.1 uncultured Lentisphaerota bacterium | reverse complement strand
CCGCGCAATTCCTCTTCGAGCGCGCGGAATTTCTTGCCGCACTGCCGGCAGGTCACATTAATCTTAGACATCGTGCGTTCTCCTTCGGGTGTTGTTCAGGAAAATTTCGCCCTGACGGCGGGCCGGCTACCAATTGATCTCCGCCACGGCGGCGAGCGGCACCGTGCCGCGCGCCGGGCCCAAGTCCACCGTCACCTTGTCGCCATCGAAGGTGCGGGGGCCGTTCAAAACGTCGCCGTTGCGCAGCAGCAACTGCTGGGCGGGGGCGAACGTGGCGTACTGGACATAGCCCAGGTTGGCGGCGCCCAGGCGCTTGAGGCCGTCAGGGGTGCGAATGCCGGCGGAGGCAGCGTCGGCCCACAGGACTTTGCCAGTAAAAGTGTTGCCCATGGTGTCCGTCGCCAGCGGCAGGGGCTGGGCCGGCTTGGGCTGGGCCTTGCGCCACTGGGCCGCGGCATAATAGACTGCCGCCACCTCCCGCGCCGGCAATTCCAGAGGGCCGAGGGCGCCGGAGCGAAACTGGCATTGAGGAGTCATCCCGCGCAGAACTCCGCTGAGGCGCGACCCGTTGGTCAGCACAATGCCTCCGGGTTTGGCCACCACCGGAAAGACCGCAAACTGAATTTTCATCACCTTGTCCAGGGGCAGCGGGTCGGGCGTGTTTTCGGGCGCCGCGGTGAAACGGACACCGTCGGCGGCAAGGCTTTTCACCGTGACATTGACAAGCGTCGAACCGGATCTCAGCCACACCGTGTCCGCCGCCAGCCGCGGCAGCAGCAGCAGTCCGGCGGCCGCCGCCAGCCGGAGGCAGCCCGCCAGCCGGCCCCGGCCGGCGGGCCGGCACCCCTGCGTCGGTTTCAAGTTTGGCATTCCAGGCATGAAGTTCTCACCGCTGGTAGATTGGCAGATAGCGGCAGGGGACGCCCAGGACCAGGATGGCCCAGGAGGTGTCCAGCAGGCTTCCATAGTGGCCATTCTGACGCCAGTCGTTCAGGATTTTTTCCTTGATCTTCGGGTAATAGCGTTTCCAGGGATCGCCGCCGTAGTGATAAAGACCCACCGAGGCGTAATAGTTCCCGTACCAGAAATATTCCTTGTTCTTCGCCGGATCGGAGGCGGTGCGGTCAAGATAGGCGACCACGTCCGGGATGATGGGGTCGTCATAGCGCCCCACGGCCTGGAGGCAGACCAGGCCGGCCGCAGTACGCGCAAACCCGGCATCGCCCCGGCCCGACATGTAAGCAAAGCCCTTTTCCTGTTTGTTGTAACAGGCGTGGACGAAAACCAGGGCGCGTTCAATGGTTTCCTTGGGCACATAGATTCCCGCCTCCACCGCGGCGCGCAGGGCCATGACCTGCATCACCGTAACCGAGATGTCGCCTTCCTGGGGTTTGGGCTGGTAGCGCCAGCCGCCGGCCGTGTGCTGGGTGTCCACGATCAGTCCCACCGCCTTGATCAGGGAGGAGCGGATGCGCGGGTTGCCGGTCATGCCATACATTTCAGCCAGGGCCAGGGTCGAGAGGGCGTGCTGGTACATGGGGCCGGCAGCGTCGGGCCCGGGGCTGCAGACCAGGCCGTTGTCGCGCTGGGAATTGAGCAGAAACTGCAAGCCCATGCCCACCTGCCGGGCATACTTCCCCTCCCCCGGCACGGTACCGTTGACCATGAGGGAGAGGATAGCATAGGAGATGACGCCGGTGTTGTTCGTCCCCTGCTGGGTGGCCCACCCACCGTCCGCCCGCTGCTGGGAAGCCACCCAGGCCTGGGCCCGGTCCACCGCCGTCACCACCGCCGGCTCCAGCGGCACATAGGCGTCGTAAAGGAACGCCGGCGCCGGCCCGCCGTCGGCGGCCCGAACCGGAACACCGTTGGCCAGCCCCAGCATGAACAGAACCAGCAGCACCGGAGACCGGAGAAAGAATGAATGCATCTGAACTGCCGTCATTTGGCGATTTCCACAAAATAACGTTTCACTTCCGGATCCAGCGCTTCCGGATACTTGGCCTGCCGGGCTGAGAGCAGCGCGCCGCGTTCCCGTTCCGGCAACCGGGCTTTCCAATCGCCGCCTTCCGAGCCCTTGCCCAACCTTGCATCAATGGCGCTGGCCAACCGGTCGTCTTTGTCTCCGGACGGGTTCAGCACGAAGTTCTTTCCATCCGGGGCGGGCGCGGTCGGGGGCGGGCCGGCCGGCCCCATGTCGGGCGTGGTTCCCGGCAGTCCGGGGGGACCGGGAGGTCCCGGCGGGCCGGGAGGGCCAGGTGGTCCCGGAGGGCCAGGTGGTCCGGGCGGACCGGCGGTCGCGGCGGCGGCAGCGGCCGCCGCAGCCTTCATGGCCGCATCCAAGGCGGCCCGGGCCTCGGCAACTTTGCCAGCGGCGGCAGCGTCCTGCCCGTTCACCACGTTCTCCTGAGCCTCAGCCAACGCCGCGGGAGCGCCGCCCGGCGGAGGGGGCGCGGCTGCGGCGGGAGCACCTCCAGGCGGAGGCGGCGCAGCCGCGGCAGGATCGCCCCCGGCGGGAGGCGGCGCAGCCGCGGCAGGATCGCCGCCAGCGGGAGGTGGTGTGGCCGCAGCAGGATCACCCCCGGCGGGAGGCGGCGGGGGCGTAGCGGGGGCGCCTCCGGCAGGCGGCGGAGGCGGAGGCGGCACAGCCCCGGCGGCGGGATCATTTTTAATCGCGTTGGCGATTTCGTCCATCTTCACCGCCATGTCCTGGCGATCCTTCTTGGGAAGGTTGTTGTCGTTTTCGGCAGACTTCTCGAGCTCTTTTTGCATCTTATCAAGCTGCTCATCCAGTTTTTTCAGTTCTTCGATAGCCGCGTTGACGTTGTTCGCCTCGGGATTCTGCTCGATGATTAATTTTTCCAGTTCCTTAATAATTTCGATCTGCACTTTTTCCGCGGCGGGCAGCTCGATTTTTTTGAGGAAATCGGCGGCTTGGTCCATCTTGGGTTTCACCGCGTCCGGGGCATCTTTTTTCAGGTCCTGCTGGCGGCCGGCAAGTTTCAGGGATTCTTCAGCGACCTGGGGCACTTTTTTGGCTCCGGAGGCCATCTGTTTTTCAAGTTCCCGGGTTTTCTCCAGCAGTTCTTTCTGGGCCTGGAGAAGATTGCGCAGTTCCGCCAGGGCATTGGCGCGGGCGGTCTGCTGGCGGATGACATCCAGGGCGCGTACGGCCTGATCGTACTGGCCATTGGCCTTCTGATAATGATCCTTTTTTTGCGCGGCTTCCGCGGTCTTGGAACTGTCCCCAAGTTCGGAGATGATCGAGCGCATATTGTTGTCGCGGACTTCCACGACCTTGCCGCCCATGGTGCGCACCTTGCCGATCTCGCCTTCACTGAAGATACGGCTTTCCTCCTGCCGGTCGCGGATGCTGTCCAGCCGTTCGCGCACATCCACCAAGGTGCGGTCTTCGACCAGGGCGTTCTGAAGCAACTCGTCGCCGTTCACTTCGGCGGCAGTCGCCATCCGTCCCGGCGCCACCGCCAGCAAGGCCAGCGCCAACCCCTGGAGCAATATTCTGATGTGATCCGGAATTCGTTTCATGGGGTACATCCGTGTTACCATACTCACTTTGACCCCGACTCCCCGCGCAAGGTTGCCTGCTGCTTTTTCATGCCTGTCGTGAGATCGTCCACCGTCTTGCCCAGACCAACCATTTCTTCGTCGATCAAATTGCGGTATTCCTCCGGCGTCACAATACGCAGGATGACTTCGGCGGAAACCCCGGCTTCATTCTTTTTCACCCGCTCCGGCTGCCGGTCGAAGGCCCGGGCCTGGAGCACCAGAGTCTGCCCCGCTTCCAGCTTGAGATCGGCCAGTTTCAGGGTGCCGGACAGGGTGGTTTCTTTGACCTGATTGCCAGGCTCTGTGACGGCGTCGCCTTCGCGCAGGACCAGGCGCTGGCCGGTTTCATTTTCACGGCAGACGGCATAGTGCAGCTGGATGCGTTCCATGCCATAATCATCCGAGGCCTTGGCCATCCACCGCACCGCGCTGATGGGGGGGTAGCTAGAGCCGGAAACCGGGCGGCCCAGGGTGACCACGGGCGGCAGGTCGGGCAGGATCAGCAGTTGGTGGGCGATGCGGTCGGCATTTTCCACC
Organism: uncultured Lentisphaerota bacterium; assembly: GCA_903894975.1. Lineage (GTDB taxonomy): Bacteria > Verrucomicrobiota > Lentisphaeria > Oligosphaerales > CAITYL01 > CAITSE01. The sequence continues at coordinate 29,663 of CAITSE010000305.1, read as the reverse complement.
CCGCGGGCATCCAGGAGCCGGATGGAATAGCGCACCGGCTTGAGGGCCGTCAACCCGCGCGCCTGCCACCGTTCGCCCACCGGCTCCATGCGGATATTCTCGCCGTTCCATTCCAGCCAGCATTCCTTGACCGGGCGGTCGGGAGTGACCCGGATGGTGATCTGGCTGCCTTCCGGCACCTCGACGTCGCCCAGATCGTACGGCACCGCCGCCAGCCGCGTGTAGGCCGGCGGCGCCGCCTCCAGCTTCCCGTCCTTGACGTAGGGCGGCTTGATGACCTCGACCTGGATGGGTTCCGAAGCGGCATCCCCCAGACGCACCGTCAGTTCCACATTCTTGGACGCCTCCTTGACCACCGCCTCGAAGCGGCCCGGCGTGCCGGTCACGGGTTGGAGGGGAATAGAGAAGGACGCCTCGCCGGCATAGGCGACGCGGAGCTTGCCCTGGGCGGGCAACACCCCGGAGGCTTTCACCCGCACCAGAATATCGCGGAACTGCGGAACGGCCTTCGGCGCCTCGACCGACTCCAGGTGAGTCCGGGTCTGATAATGGGTCCGCATCCCCAGCATGCGCATCCAGAAGGTGGCCAGGGAATCGGGGCCGATCAGGGTCCAGAGCGTATAGACCGCGGCGGCGCCGGCCAGCAACCGCCAGCCGGTGCGGACCAGGCGGACGTCGTGGAGCACCAGCTTGCGCGGGTCGAAGTCATCCGACTGCGCATTCCGCACCACGCAGTCCTTGAGCTGGGGCGAGCCCGGGGCGTCCGGATCACCGGCAAATTCGACGGCGGAGACAACGACGGAAAGGAAGCCGCGGGAGCCGCCGGCGCCGGCGGCGCGGCCTTCCACTTCGCGGGCGATGCCGACAATGTCCTTGGCGCCGCCCCACAGGCGGCCGCGGAAGAAACGTGGCAGTACGCCACCGAAGAGCGCCAGCAACGCGGCGCCCAGCAGCATGCGCACCCAGGTCGGGAAGCGCACCAGGTAGTCCAGGAGGAAGATGCCGAAGAACCCCAGCAAAATGCCGGCGGCAAGCAGGGCGAGCACGGCCAGGCGCTCCCGTGACCGCTTGCGGCGGTGGGCGGCCAGGAGGCGTTCCTTCAGGATGGTGGAGGGTTCAGGCATGACCGGTCAGTCCAAATGGTTCAGTTTGCGCACCAGCCATTCCAGCGAGAAAAGGATCAGGGCCAGCGCCAGCAGGCCAAACGAATCCCACAGGGAAAATTCGAAATTGATCGGGCTTTTGGGCCGGTTCAGCAGCAGGGTGCGGAAGATGTTGTCCACGTTCCGGTCTTCGAAATAATGGCCGCGGGTGGCGCCGCAGAGATTGTCGAGCAGCGGCTGGTTGAGTCCGGGCGCCTGGAACTCGCGGCGGCGGGCGGAAACGCGCAGGTCCAGGGGCTTGGCGCCGAAGCGGTCGGGCAGCGTCATGACCACGGTACCGGCGGCGGAGGGGACGTAGTCGGCCTTATAGAAGCCGGGGCGGTCGGGCGCGGGGGCCAGGGGCAGGATCTTGCTCACGCCGTTTTCGGTCACCTGCAACTCCACAGGATCCTGGGAGACATAGGGGCGGAGGTCGGGGTTGGACAGGCGGGCACGGACGCCGACCACTTCCCCGGCTTCGACATTTTCGCTGGCGACGGTGAGGGAGGAACGGGAGCTTTCATTGAGCAGATGCGGCAGGCCGGTGAACTGCACGACCTTGCCCCAGAAATCGCGGAAATAGCGGTCGCCGAATTCGCGGCGCCAGCGCCAGGTGGAATCAAGGCCGAGGAAGATGACCGGGCCCTTGCCGTAGGTGTGGTTGAGGATGACCGGAGTGCGGGCGGCCTCGCCGCGGCGTCCGGCCGTGACCAGGCTGATGGCCGAGGCCTTGATCTTGCCGGGGCGGTAGAACCAGTACGGCGGCGAAAGCTCGGTCCAGGTTTTGCGGTTTTCCTCGCGGTCGCCGGAGAAGGTGACGAGGGGATTGCTGCGCCCGTCCTCGGTCAGGTCCAGGGGATAGGGGGTCAGGAGCGGCACCAGCAGTTCTTCCTTATAGCCGCGCGCCGGCGTTGGACCAATCTCGACGGGAAGAAGTTTTTCATAGGGCGTGCCGCGCATGGTGACGGGAATGAACTCGGGATCGGAAAGCACGACCAGGCCGCCACCGTCGTTTTCCACCCACTCCGCCAGGGCGGCGGGAAAACCCTCGGGCAAATCGCGGACGGGATGGATGCGGGTCATGATGACCAGGTCGAAGTTCTGGTTGAGCAGGTCGCGCTTGGCGGGAGGGGCGGGAATGAAGAGCCGGGCGTTGCCGGCGCCCCGGGCGCGGCGGTCAGCCGAATCCAGGAAGATTTTCAGGTCCACCCGCTTGTCGCGCTCGAAAGCGCCGGCGAGGTAGCGGTACTCCCAGGAGGGCTGGCCGGCAATCAGGAGGATGCGAATTTTTTCGTCGATAACCCGGAGGTTCTTGATGAAGACGTTATTTTCGCGGGTGACCTCGCCGTCCAGCGGCGTGATTTCGGCCTTGAGCGGGAAACGCCCCTTTTCCTTGGGGATGTAATCCACCGGTAGACTCACCTCGCCGTCCTTTTCCAGGACCTTGTCGATGCTGTAGACTTCGCGGTCTCCCAGGGTCAGCCGGAGATGAACCATCTTGCCGGCGCAGCCCATGACATTGAGGATGACATAGGCCTGGGATTTTTCATCCAGGAAGACCACATCCTCGCCGACGATGGCGGCGATGCCGATGTCCTTGGCCTTTTCCTGGCCGAAGCCGACGGCGTAGACCGGAACGCCGCGCCGGGCCAGGAGGTCGCCGGCGCGTTCCGCGGCCTCAGCCGTGTTGTGGGCGCCGTCCGTGAGGAGCAGTACGCCGGGGCAGCCGCCCTCCTGCTGCCGCTCCAGACTTTTCTCCAGCATCTGGTTGATGGAGGTGAAATCGCCGGAGGGCGTCACCGTGCCCTGGTCGGGATCGAACTCTTTCAGGCCGCCGCCGTAGAGGTAGAAGGCCAGCTTCAGGTCAGCCGTGGCCGGGGCGTTCTTTTTTAGTTCGCGGGCGAGCTTGACGGCTTCGGCCAGGCGGTCCGTGTCCCCGGCGCCGTCGCGGATACCCATGCTCTCGGTGGCGTCCACGACCACCGGCACGACGCCGGGGAGAACGCCCTCCCCTTCGATCTTGAGCACCGGCAGGGCCAGCATGACCAGCAGCGCCAGATAGGCCAGGGTGCGGAGGGTGATGAGAAGAACGCGGGTCGGAACCTTGAGCGAGGCCGCCAGATCGCGGTAGCGCCACCAGCAGAGCACGGCAAAGCCGGCGACCAGGAACGGGAAGAGCCACAGCGGGATCCAGCTGGACACTTCGACGTTGTGGATCGCCAGGTTTCTTGCCTGCCCGCCGCCGAACCAAGTTATGAGCCAGTTTCGCAACATGCCGTCAACGCTTCCGCATCATATGGGCGTAAAATTCGAATCCAACCGCCGCGACCAGGAACAGCAGCAGCAGCCAGCGGCGTTCTTTGCGCGCCTTGCCGGCGGCCAGGGACTGCTTTTCGTCAAAGACCACGCCCAGGTTTTTAAGCGTTACCAGATCCGCTTGGCGGGCGGGCTCGATGAGGGAATCGCGCCGGGTGAGATTGTAGCCGAAGTTCTGGATGGGCTCCTTGTCCTCGTAAACCACGCACCAGGCGCCGGCCCGCAGCGGCGGCATGGAACCGGTGACCGCGGCGTCCTTGCGCCGGATGTCCAACCGGGCCTGGTCGCCGGCGCTGCTGCGCATGGTGTAGACGGCGCCGTTGGCGGCATTGGCGCGGGGGAGCGGGATCCGGTCGAGGTCATCGCCGGTCAAAGCCAGCACGGTCTGCCGCCCCAGCGCCTCATTGAAAAGGCGCATCATGAACGGCACGAAATTGGGATTGTAGAAAAAGTCAGTCTGCCCCGGCATCGGCAAAAACCCGGCCAGGATCAGGCGCCCCTCGCCCGCGGCCCGGCTGACCACCAGGGACTCGGGCAGGCCGCCCAGACGCAGTCGGCTGTCGGCAGCGGAAGAAGAAGGGATCAGGCCGAAGCGGTAAAAATGGATGAGCGAGGGGTTGAAGCCGCCGCCGTCCATCATGAAATCCAAATAGCCCTCGCGAAGGTGCTGCACGTCGGGCGTGGCCGACACGCCTTCGGAAATTTTCAGTTCCGGCACGCCCAGCCCCGCCAGCGCCGCGGGAGTGGCGGGGTTGACAAACGCCACCACGCCAAGGCCGCCCCTTGCCGCCTCCAGCAACCGGGCCGCGCTGCGGTCGCGGGCGCTGAAGGTCGCCCCCACCGCCATCACCACGTCCACTCCTTCCAGCGACTCGCCCGCCAGCGCGGTGGGGCGAACGGACTTGTATTGCAGTGACTCGCCCTTGAGAAAGGCGCCGAGGGCGCTGCGCAGGAACAGGTCCGATTCGAACAGCGCCTCCGACCGGGTTTCCACGGCGGCCAGGACGCTGACCGCATCGCCGGTGTCGAGAACGGCATAACAACTGTTGTCGGCGGCATAGGTGTCGGGCGGCAGTTCGGCGCGGAGCTTGATCTCGCGGGCGACGGCGGGCGGCAGGCTGAGCCAGACCGTGTTGGCCGAACGCGCATCCAGGGAGATCACGGCGCGGTCGGTCTTGACCTCGCCGGCCCACAGCGTCACCGGCACGCCCGAAACCGGCTGGCTCGAATAGTTGCGCACCACCACGCCGACGCGGTTGGCCCGGCCCGGCCAGCAGCCTTCCGGCGGCTGAACCATGCTCTCAATGCCGAGGTTCACCAGGCCGCTGCGCACATCCACCGGCAGCAGCACCAGGTTCTTGAGCTTGCCAATCCGCTCGGCCAGCTCGATCTGGACCTTGGTGTCCTGGTAGGACTCTTTCTGAAAATCGCTGATGAAGAGGATGGTGTCGGCCTCGTTAAACGCGGCGTCACCGGTCAGCGCCTGGATAAATTCCCGCACGGAGGCGGCCCGGGGCGCAACTTCGATCCCGCGCAGGGAGGCTTCCACGCCCGCCTGGTCGCGCTTCATCCGAACCACCGGGTTCAGGCGGCCGTCAAAGGTGCTGATGGCCACCTGGGCGTCGGTCTTGCGCACATAGTCCAGGGCCAGCTCGCGGGCCTTGTCCAGGCGGGTGCCGGATTCGAGGGTGGCGGACATGCTCAGGGTGGTGTCGATGACCACCAACGTCCGGCTCTGCAGGGCCGAGCGGGTCAGCAACCGCGCCGCAAACAACACCAGGAACAGGATCAGCAGCAACTTGCTGATCAGCTTCAGGATCTCGGTGATCCGCACCTGTTTGCGCCGGATCACGATCGCCTTCTTCATCCACTCATAGGCGGCCCAGCGGATCACCACCCGCTTGCGGTGAATCAAAAACTGCAAAAGGATCGGGACGGCCAGAAAGGCCAGCGCCGACAGCAGGATGGGATGAATGAAGGTCACGCGCGCTCAGTTCCTTTTCACAATTCGGCCGGAAAGGTATTCGGCCAAGTGGAACCCGAACGGCTTTCCCATGTCGCAGAGCAGGAGATCCGCTCCCAGGGCCGTGGCGCGCTTCTCCAAATCTTCGAGAAAGGCATGGAACAACGTTTCATAAGACTCGCGCACGGAGGCGCCGACGACGTTCATGCTGTCCACCCCCTCCAATTCCAGCAGGCGGGCGCGCCCCGGCAGTTCGAAGCGCAGTTCCAGGGGGTCGACTACCTGGAAGAGCACGACCTCGTGCTTGTCGTCCATCAGCCGGCGCACCCCTTGCAGAGTGGCTTCCACATCGGCGAAGAAGTCGCTGATGACAAAGACCACGGCCCGGCGGCGGACCCGTTCGGCGACGAGGTTCAGCATTTTGCCGATGGCTGACGGCTCCTTGATCTGCACGTCTGCCAGGCTATCGGCAATCTTGCCCACAATTTCATGGCCGGAGGTAGGGCGGATGATGTTGCGCAGGGCGTTGTCGAAGAGATAGACCCCGACGCGGTCGGACTGGCTGGTGATGACCTGGCTCAGGGCGGTGGCCATGAAGGCGGCGTAATCGATGCGGCTGCCGTGTTCGTGCTGGAAGAGCATGCTTTCGCTCACGTCCACCAGGATGTGGGCGATGAGGTTGGTTTCCTGCTCGTACTGCTTGACCAGGTACTTGCCGGTCTTGTAGTACGCCTTCCAGTCGACGTGCTTGACATCGTCGCCCGGGACATAGCCGCGGTGCCCGGCGAATTCCACGGCGAACCCGTGGAATGGCGAGCGGTGGTCGCCGACGAGATTGCCCTCCACCAGACCCGCCGGCTTGTAGCCGATATTGGTCAGCAGAGTAATCGTCTTGGCGTCAAAATATTTCGTCCAGTCGCCGGCCATATGAGCCAGGTTCCTGTGCCGAAGCGGTGTCAGGCGGAGGCGCGAAGCCTCCGGATAAAAAGATGACCGGATACCGTGACGCCGCAACCAGGTTTTTCAACAAGAATAACGCACGCTTTGACACCGTTCCGGCGGCATGGTTCCCGCGGGCGCCGCAATTTAAGGGCTGTGGCGTGTGGTTCCGGAATTTGAACAGGAGGTAACGGAGGTAACAGAGATGCCTGCGAACCCTCCGTTTCCTCTGTTCCCTTCTGTTCAGGAAACGGCTCGATTTATTGTGTGAAATAGGCAATGCTGCCAGTGCCCCAACGTAGGGCAGACACTCCTGTCTGCCATTCCCTTCCCGCGCAGAGTCGCGGCGGTCACGGAGAATCCCCTCATCCCCTCAAGGGACAGGTAAATAATCCTCACCGACCAAAGTTCCGGCCGACGCAGAGCACGGCTTCCCTGTCCCTACATTTTTGTATGACGACGCCTCGCGCCCCCTGGCGCAACCGTCCTCATCCCGCTTCTTAAATTTCTGTACCCACCCCGAAATCGCTCCCGCAGCCCCATCCCGTCACTCGCCCTCATGTCCCTCGCCAACCCAAAAACCAAACGTGACAACTGTACCCACCCGAGACAATTGCGCAACCACCTTGAAAAGAAAAAGTTTCGCTTATAACCTCCCGCAGCCTTGCCGCCCGCCAGCCCTTAAACGTTTCAACTCTCCGCCTAGAAAAACAGTAGGGACAAAACGGTAGGAAACAGAAAAAAGTACTGTTAAATAAAAGGCAAATACTTGACAGGTTAAAATTTGGTGTAAGAGTTATGGCATGATGATGCAAGGGGATAAGGGAGGTAACACATCATGCGCATTGCCAGACTCAAGCCGCAGGATGCCGACCGGCACGGCACGTATTACCACATGATGAACCGGATCGCCGGGCTTCCGGGCGAGTTCCCGTTCGGCGATGTGGAGCGGGAGATGTTCATCCGCCTGCTGAAAAAACTGGCCGCGTTTTACACGCTCGACTTGCTCTCCTGGCAGGTCATGGGCAATCATTTCCACCTCATCGTCTTTGCACCCGCCAAAGCCGTCTCCCCAACGGAAGCCGCCCGCCGGTACCACGAGTACTACAGAAATAAGAAGGTGATAGATCCAGAGTCGCCAGATTGCGTCGCGTTGGCCGCAAAATTGCGCGATATCAGCGAGTTCATGCGCGAACTGCAGCACCAGTTCGCCGCCTGGTACAACCGAACGCGGCCAGTGCGGCGACGTGGCGGGTTATGGGCGGATCGTTTCAAAAGCGTGGTCCTGGAAGGCTCCACGGCAGTGTGGGAATGCCTCAAGTATGTCGAACTTAACTGCGTTCGCGCCAGACTGGTTCAAGATCCAGCCGATTATCGATTTGGTTCCTGGGGCGAGTGGAATGGCTCCGGCAGACACCCTTACGCCGACGACTTGGTACGGCATCTGCGCTACAACCTCGGGGAGCATACGGCGGTCTGGACGATCCACAAATTCCACAGCGAACTACGCAAAGAACTGGCACGCGTGAACGCCGTGGAGGCCGGCGGAACGATTCTCCAAATCGAAGCAGCAACCGAATTGGCGGCGAGACGACCGGCTCCATTGCGAATTCTGGATCGTCGCGTGCGTTATTGGTCAGACGGCTTGGTCGTTGGCGGGATGCTTTTTGTCCGCAACTTGATGGCATCCATTCTCCCGATTAATCAGGTTGCCACGCATCAGACCTCACCAGAGGATGCGGGAGAAGGCGCTCGCCGTCTTTGCGCTTGGCGTCGTCTGAGAGTATGCGATTCCTGACCGTATCCGGCAATCCCAAACGAATCCGCCTCCGCCGCCCCGTGAGGTCGGGAGTTTAGTCATCCCGTCGCCTGTTGCCACACCTTGTTTGGCGCAGAGTCCTGGAATCGACGATGTTCTTTTGACTGTCATATTGAAAATGTGAAAAAGGGATGAACTGGAGCCCTTGGCAGCTTTTTTTGTTTGAAGAGGATAGCTTCCCTGTCCCTACATTCTTGTCCCTACATTCTGCGCGCCTCTGATCGAGAGCCTGCTCGCCCGTGCCAGGAATGCCCTGGACCGGAATGAAGTCCTGCCCAAATCGGCGTTCGCCAACGCCATCGGCTACCTGCTCAATCTCGGCGAGGCCGTGCGCACCTTCCTCATCGACCCACGTCTGCGCCCCGATAACGGACTGAGCGAAAGATCGTTACGCCCCGTCGCCATCGGCCGCAAAAACTGGCTCTTCGCCGGCTGCAAAGCCGGAGGCGATGCCACCGGCATCCTCCTGAGCCTCGTCCAAACCTGCCGCGCACTCGGCGCCGATCCCTACGACCACCTCGCCGACGTCCTCGCCCGCATCCAGGGCCATCCCGCCAAACGCGTCGCCGAACTCCTTCCCCACCGCTGGCTCGCCGCCAAGACCGCTGACGCACCTGCCGTCACGCCGGCCTGAATCCCGCCCGAAATGTCAAAGAGCAAGCCCGGCGCCTGCTGCCGTGGCTGGCTCATACTATCCCGCCGCCCGCCCCCGCGGGCAAGATGGGTCAGCAGCGACGCTTACACTGGTCCGGGCTTTGGGGTCGAGGTCGATCCCACGGTGCTGGTCAGTTCGGCCCGGGTGTTCTCAGGCGTCTGGAAGGGGACGGCCTAACGCTGCCGCAACTGCACGAAGGATAGTTTCCCTGTCCCTTTCGGGATTTCGGGACCTTTCGGGACGAAGGCTTGGTCTTGCGGCCTTCGTGTTCTTGGTGAGCTTCTGTTCAAAAACGAGTGGGGAATCCGCCAGCGCTTATTTGGCGGAGGCGTTCTTGATCCGTTCGCGGACGGATTTCAGCGTGATCGTGGCCGACCCGCCGGTGACGTCCAGCTTGCGCATGTCCGCCGCCAACCTTTTCAATTCGCTGTTGTCGACAAACATCGGCAGCACGCGTTCAGAGATGACAGGGGCGAGCGCCCCGGGCAGCGCGAGCCGGCCGGCGCTGACCTTAAGCACGGAGGCGGTTATCCCGCTGTCGCCGGCATCAACCCGGACGATGGCGGTGCTGTGCAACGGCAGTTTCCCGAAGAGTTTGGCGGAAACCTGGATGGAAATGCAGCCACTAGGCAGGAATTCCACCGAGATCTGTTCCGGAACCAGCACCAGTCCATCCGTCTTGGCGGGATCAGGCAGGACCTTTTTCATGGCCAGATGAGTGGCTTCGGCCGAGGTGAACATGGCGGTTTCAGCCGCCCGGGCGGAAAGGGTGACCATGGTCTGGTACTTGCGTTCGGCCAGAGCCTTTTCCGAGTCGCTTGGAGTCACCATCGTCGCCTTGGGTGGAAGCAGGATCATGGCCAGAACCCCGGCCGCGCCCACCAGCATTCCGAGCACGAAGAGGCGGTAAACCAGCTTGATAAAGCTGAAGCTGTTCGGATTTTTGGCGCGGGGAATGTCGGACGGACGAAGATCATCCAGGTTGAGCTTGTCACCGCAATTACGGCAGAAAATAGCTCCCAGCATGTTGTCGGAACTGCATTTCGGGCATTTAAGCATAACCGCATCTCCATCAGGTCCCGCCAGGCGGGCGATTGTTTTGTATGTAGTATATGAATTAGGAAAATAGAGGAAGTCGAAGCTTTACTATATCATTCCGAACGCCCGACCGGCGAACCGGCAGGCTTGGCCGGGGCGGCCGGGGCGGCGGGGACGGCCGATTTTCCCGGGCTGGCAGCAGCCGCGGCCGGCTTGGGCGGCGGCGTGTCCGGAGTCCCGGTCTTGGTCTTGAAGTCGGTACAATAGTAGCCGGAACCCTTGAAGATGATACCGGCGCCGGTGCCAATCAGACGCTTGACCTTGCCGCCGCACTCTCCGCAGGTGGAAATGGGCGCATCACTCATCCGTTGCACCAGCTCGAACAGTATCCCGCACTTGGTGCACTTATACTCATAGGTGGGCATGAATCGCTTCACTCCGAAATTCGTCCAGGCGAAAAGGGGAAGATTTACCCTAGCGCGGAGCCCGAGCTTTTCAACTCCGGATTGAAGCGCGCCGGAAGATGGTTAAATTTTTCAGTTCGTCAAATCCGGCCGAAGCCGTCATCCCACCTGAGCCGGCCGCCGCTTTCATCCTGCCATCCCAAGGAGTCCTGCCATGAGCGCCCAGCATAAAAAGTTCAAAACCGAAGTCCGCCAGCTTTTAGACTTGGTCGTCCACTCTCTCTATTCCAACCGCGAGATCTTCCTCCGCGAACTGATTTCGAACGCCTCGGACGCCATCGACCGCGCCCGCTTCGAGTCGCTTTCCAACGCCGCCGTGCTGGAAAACGACCCCGAATGGGACATCCTCATCACCGCCGACCCGAAGGCGAAGACCCTGACCCTCACCGACAACGGCGTCGGCATGAGCCAGAAAGAAGTCGAGGAGAACATCGGCACCATCGCCAGTTCCGGCACGAAGAAATTCCTGACCGAGCTCAAGGCCAAGGACGGCACCGTGCCGCCGGAGCTGATCGGCCAGTTCGGCGTCGGCTTTTACTCGGCGTTCATGGTGGCGGACAAAGTGACGCTGGAGACGCGCCGGGCCGGGGAGCCGGGGGCGGGCGTACGCTGGGAATCCACGGGCAGCGGCGAATACGACATCGAAACCGTGGTCAAGGAACGCCGCGGCACCAGCATCACCCTGCATCTCAAGGATGACGCCGGCGAGTTTCTCGAGGAATGGATGATCCGCAAGGTCGTCAAGAAATACTCCGACTTCGTCGAACATCCCGTGCGCCTCCGCATGATCGCGGAAAAAGACGGCAAGCCCGAGGAGAAGGCGCCGGAGTTGCTGAATTCGCGCAAGGCGATCTGGCAGCGTCCCCGGGCCGAGATCAAGGAAGAAGAATACCAGGAATTCTACCGGCACGTCAGCCACGACTTCCAGGAACCGCTGGAGACGCTGCACTGGTCGGTCGAGGGGCAGACCGAGTTCCGCGCCCTGCTCTACCTGCCCAAGACCGGCGGGATGGATTTCCTCATGCCCGACCAGTCCAAGCGCGGCGTCCACCTCTACGTCAAGCGCGTTTTCATCACCGACAACTGCGAGGAACTGCGTCCGAGCTATCTGCGCTTCCTCCGGGGCGTGGTGGATTCGGCCGACCTGCCGCTGAACGTCTCCCGCGAGATCCTCCAGGAAAACCGGCTTCTGCGCGTCATCCGCGCCAACCTGGTGAAAAAGGTGCTGGACACCCTGTCCGAGATGAAGGAAAAGCGCCGGGAGGCCTATGAAGGGTTCTGGAAGGAATTCGGCGCCGTGCTCAAGGAAGGGCTGCACCAGGATCCCACGAACCTGGAGAAGCTTGAGGATCTCGTGCTCTGCGAAACCGCCGGCGGCAAGCCCGGCGCCCTCGCCTCCCTGGCCGAATACGTCAAGCTCATGCCGGAAAGCCAGAAGGAAATCTATTACGCCCTGGGCGAAAACCGGCAGGCGCTGGCGAACTCGCCGCACCTCGAAGCCTTCCGCAAGGCTGGCTGCGACGTCCTGTTCTTCACCGACCCCATCGACGAATGGGTGATCCGGGACCTTTCCTCCTACCAGAGCAAGACCCTGCGGGACATCACCCGCGGCCAGGTCGACCTCCCCGCCGGCGCCGAACCCGCCGCGGAGGAAGCCAAGGCGGCGGAAGAGGCCAAGCCGTTGCTAGTCACGCTCAAGGAAGCCCTGGGCGACCGCGTCCGCGACGTCACCGTCTCCAAGCGCCTGACCGAGAGCGCCTGCTGCCTGGTCTTTGAGGAATCCGCCATGGGCCGCCAGCAGGAGCGCATTTACAAGGCCATGAACCGCGCGGTGCCGGAGAGCAAGGGCGCGCTGGAACTCAATCCCGGCCATCCCCTGATCCGGCGCATGGAAGCCATCCACCAGGCCGACGCCAAGCACCCCAAGCTCGCCGAGTACGCCGAGCTGCTGCTGGACCAGGCGCTGCTGACCGCCGGCCTGCCCGTGACCGACCTGCTCGCCTTCACCCGCCGCGTCAGCCAGCTCATGGCCGAAGAAGCCGAGGGCGTGGGTAAGGCGTGACCCGGGGGGGGGCGCCGGTCGAGAGCTCTCGAGAGCCATCGAGGGCCTTCGACCGCCCGGAACGCTCCCGGTCCGGCCGCCGGCGGGGCGTTAACCATCCGGCGCGGCCGTACTTGCCGGGTGCGGCGGGACTGTTACATTGTTTCCCTGCACTGACACGGCCAGGCGCGGCGCCAGCCTGCCGCGCGGCCGAAAGCGTCCAACGAACGTGATTTGAGGTTTTTCCCATGCCCCACGCAGATCCCGGCGAACCGCACAAGATCAACCTGCCCGAGGCCGACATGCCGCGGGAGTGGTACAATATCCAGGCCGACCTGCCCAAGCCGCTGTCGCCGCCGCTGGATCCGCGCACCGGCCAGCCGGTGGATCCCGCCGCGCTGGCCCGGATCTTCCCGGAAGCCATCGTCGCCCAGGAAATGACCATGGAGCGCTGGGTCGGCATCCCCGAGGAAGTGGTCGAACGGCTGCTGCTTTTCCGGCCGACCCCGCTGCGCCGCGCCCGCGCCCTGGAACAGGCGCTGAACACGCCGGCCCGCATCTATTACAAGGACGAAAGCGTCTCCCCGGCCGGCAGCCACAAACTCAACACCGCCATCGCCCAGGCCTATTACAACAAGCAGGCCGGCATCACCCGCATCGCCACCGAGACCGGCGCCGGCCAGTGGGGCAGCTCCCTGGCCCTGGCCTGCCAGATGTTCGGCATCAAGCTCAAGGTCTACATGGTCCGCATCAGTTTCAAGCAGAAACCGTTCCGCAAGCTGCTGATGCAGACCTGGGGCGCCGAGTGCGTGGCCAGCCCGAGTACGGACACCGCCTGCGGCCGCAAGGTGCTGGAAGAGATGCCGGACACGCCCGGAAGCCTCGGCATCGCCATCAGCGAGGCGGTCGAGGACGCCGTCACCACGGAGAACACCCGGTACGCCCTGGGCAGCGTGCTCAACCATGTGCTGCTGCACCAGACCATCATCGGCCTGGAGGCGCAGAAACAGATGGCGATCGTCAACCGCTACCCGGACGTGGTGATCGGCTGCTGCGGCGGCGGCTCGAACTTTGCCGGCATCGCCTTCCCCTTCCTACGGGACAAGATCCACGGCAAAAACGTCCGCATCCTCGGCGTCGAACCCGCCGCCTGCCCCACCCTCACCCGCGGCGAATTCGCCTACGATTTCGGCGACCTTTCCGGCATGACCCCGCTGCTGCCGATGTTCACCCTGGGGCACCGCTTCGTGCCGCCGGCTGTGCATGCAGGCGGCCTGCGCTACCACGGCATGGCGCCGCTGGTCAGCCGCGTGTATGCAGACGGCCTCATGGAGGCGACCTCCGTCCAGCAGCTCGCCTGCTACGAGGCGGGCATCCTGTGGGCCCGAACCGAAGGCTTTGTCCCCGCCCCGGAAACCACCCACGCCATCGCCGCGGTGATCCAGGAGGCGGAAAAGGCCCGTGAGGAAGGCCGCGAGAAGAACATCCTCTTCTGCTATTCCGGCCACGGCCTGCTGGACCTGGCCGGCTACGACGCCTATCTTTCCGGCAAGCTCGCCAACTACGAGCTGCCCCAGGCCGAGATCGACAAGGCCCTGGAAGCAAACGCCGGTTTCCCCAAACTCCCCTGATCTAGCCCGGCCAAGCCGGGATCAAGGTTATGGGGCTATGCATCCTTTACGGCCGGCTTGCCCAGGCTACTGTTGGTACTTGTTCATTGGTAAAATCTTACCAGAAAACAACTCATTTTACCAAAAATGCTTAAAAGGGGGACCGCCATGGCCGCAAAAACCGCCAATTCCAAACCCCAGGACGACGCGGCGCCGGCCGACGCCGCCGGCGACGCCAACGCCCTGCCCTTCGAGACCACGTTGGAGCAACTGGAGAAGATCGTCGGCGAGATGGAGTCCGGCGCCGTCTCGCTCGAGCAGTGCATGGCCAAATTCACCGAGGGCATGCGCCTCGCCGGCCACTGCGAAAAGCGGCTCGCCGAGGTGGAGCGCAAGATCGAGATGCTAGTGAAAACCCCGGCCGGCCAGACCGCCTGGCGCGAACTGCGGACGCCGGCACCGGCGGACACCGGCAACGACGCGCCGGACGCGGACGAACCCGGCGCCTGACCCCGGCGTCCGTAAGTCCAAGTACAGATCAAATTGATCGTATACTATTCACAAAACCGCATTTTAAATTCAAACCTTTATTCGCGTTCATTGGCGTTCATTAGCGGTTAAAAAAATAACGTGTTATAGAATTATAATGGCAAAAATCCGTTCCACTTATTTTTAACCGCTAATGAACGCCAATGAACGCGAATCGGATCCCTGTTTGATTTTGACAGGAGGTTCCATCCCCCCAAGGGATGTCAGCCGGTAGCCGGTGGCTGAGCGAGGCCCGGCGAGCGACACCACTGTCGGCACGGGCGTGCCGCCCGTGTTTCCGCGCGCGGGTTCCCTCCCTGGTGCGGGGAAAAAAAGGAGCCGATCGGGAGATCGGCGTTCCCGGGGGGGCGTTACCCGCCGGCCGGCCCGGAACCGATCAGGGAACCGCCGTCGGTGCTGAGGAAGATGCCGTTCAGGTTCATCTGCAACGCCTGCGGGTTGTTCGAGGCCTCCAGAGCCGCCTGCTCCGTGATGATCCCGTCGTTGACCAAAGTGAGGAGCGAGCGGTTAAAGGAGATCATCCCGTCGTCCGCGCCGGATTCGATGGCCGACGGCAGTTTCTCCAGGCGGTTTTCGGTAATCAGCTTGGAGACGATGGGCGTGTTGACCATCACTTCCACCGCCGGGATGATGCCTCGGCCGGCGGCCCGCGGCACCAGCCGCTGGCAGATGATGGAGTTCAGGTTGGCGCCCAGGCTGCGCCGGATCGCCTCGCGCTCCTGGTGCGGGAACATGTCCAGGATGCGCATGATGGTCTGCGGCGCATTGGTCGTGTGCAGCGTGCTCATGACCAGGTGCCCGGTTTCCGAGGCGGCCAAGGCGACTTCGAACGTGCTGCGGCTGCGCATTTCGCCGATGACAATGACGTCGGGATCCTGGCGCAGCACATGTTCCAGCGCCGATTCAAAGGTGGAGCAGTCCAGCCCGACCTCGCGCTGTTCGATAATGCTCTTGGCGTCCTCGAACGTGTATTCGATCGGGTCCTCAATAGTAATGATGTGCAGGCCGAAATGGGCGTTGACATGCTCAATCATGGAGGCCAGCGTGGTGGACTTTCCGGAACCCGTGGCCCCGGTCACAAAAATAATGCCGCGCTGGGTTTCGGCGATATGCAGCACCACCTCGGGAAGGCCCAGTTCGTTATAGGGTGGCACCTTGTTTTTCACATAGCGCAGGGACAGGGAGAACAGGCCGCGCTGGCGGTGAAGGTTGACGCGGAAGCGGCCGATGCCATCCTCCATGAAGGCGAAGTCCACGTCGCCAGTGCGGTCGAACCCTTCCAGGAACAGCGGCGGCATAATCTCGCTCAGCGCTTTCTCGATGAATTCGCGCTTGGCGACAAAGTCGGTCTCGACCAGACTGCCGTCGACGCGCAAACCCACGGGGCGGCCTTCGCGGATGTGCCAGTCGGAGGCTTGGGCCGTCACGCCCGCCTGCAAGATGTCGTGCAAAATAGTTATAGCCATGGGTCGTTCATCTCCGGCAGGAACAGGGTTGAGGGAAATGTCATACCGGAACCGGCACTTGTCCAACCGCCGGCAGGGGTGGAAATGAGTCAGCGGATACCCTTCGCCAGCGGCCGGTAGGGAATGATGCCGAGATCCCGGGCTTCCCCTTCCCGGCGCTTGCCGGCCCGAAGGTCATTTACCCGGTTGCGCGCCTCAAGGGCATATTCGGAATCGGAATAGCGGCCGGACAGTTCGACAAAGGCCTGGATGGCTCGGGGAGTCTTCCCGGTATCGGCATAGATCTCCGCGGCATAGAACAGAGCGGCCGGCCCCAGCGGCGTATCTTTGGCGGCATCATAAAACGCCTGAAGCTTGACCGGATCGCGGGAGGCGACGAGCTTCACCAGCATCGGCCGCAATTTTCCGTAGACCGCCTCATAGTCCACCAGCAGTTTCTGGAGATCCGCCTGAAGTTTGGCCGTCACATCCCCGGCCGCCACGGGAACCTCGGGAATGGCCAGGGGCGCCGCCGGCGCGGGGGAGATGCCGGAGGCGGCGGCGCTGCGGCTCAACTCCTCCGCCAGTCTCCGGCTCCCCGATTCCAGTCCGTGAACCTCGGCCTGAAGCCGTTCAAACACTTTCTGCTTTTCCAGGAATTCCCGGTTCACCTCCTGAATGGCCTGGTTGAAGGCTTCCCGCCGGGCGGCCGCCCCGGCCTCGTACTGGCGGACGGAATCGGCATAGCTTGCATCTACCGTCCGGAGGTCGTTCTTGATCCGCTGCAGGAGCATCAGGAAAAAAATGACGGAAGCGAAAAGGACGATCCAGCCGGTCATGCCGATCAGGAACGACATGGCCCGGCCGGCGACATGATGATGCCGGCTGGGCGCCGGCGCGGGGTGGTGCTGGACGGCATGCACCGCCGGACGCGCCGGGGCGGGAGCTTTCAACACCGCCTCCGGATCGGGCGCCGCCACCGGAATAGCCGGTTCAGCCGGAGTAGCCATAGGTGCCGGGATGACAATGGCCTGCTCCTCCGCATCATCCTCCGCGGGAGCGGGAGCCTCGTCCGGAATGCGTTCCAACGGACTCATAACGCTTTCTCCACGGCGGCGGGTGGCGGTGGCGCGACCGTGCCGTCAAGCCGGCCCTGAACCTGGCGCATCGCGTCAAGCTGCTGGCTCACCAGCAAAATCCGCTGTTGCAGCCGGTTCAGGAGCGCCTGGCGGGCGTCATCTTCCTTCTCGCGGTCCGCGTTGACAGGAACGCCGGTGGCGGCGGCCGTGGCGGCGGCGGCGGCCGCGGCGGTGCGGGCGGCGGCTTCAAGCTTGGCCTTAATCTCGGCGTTGCGCGCGGCCTCGGCGGTCTTGCGCTCCTCCAGCCCCTTGATTTTCGCCTCGGCATCCCGGACCATCTGACGGCCGGCCACAACCTGGGCGCTGGCATCCGCCAGTTTCTGCCCGGTGTCCTGGGTTTCCGCGTGGAACCGCGACTCCAGTTTTGCCTGATGGCGCAGCCGCTGCTGACTGGTGAGATACACCAGCGGGATCAGCACCACGGCAAAAAAACCGGCAAGCAACCAGCCCAGCCATTTCATGGCAGACACTCCTCAGTCACATTTATCAAAACATGACTCATCCCCGGACAAATGACAAGCCAGGAGCCCGGCAAGATGCCGGTTCCTGGCTTGAAGTCGGATTCCCTTCGGTGCGCGCCGAAATCAGCGGGCGATTTCGGTGACCTTAACCCGGGTGAGCTCCTGACGGTGCCCCTGGGTGCGGCGGTAGCGCTTACGGCGGCGCATCTTGAAGACCACGATTTTGTCGCCGCGGAAGTGTTCGAGCACTTCCACCGCAACGCGGGCGTTTGGCACCACCGGAACACCGACGGCCAATCCCTGGTCGTCGCGTACCAGCAGCACCTGGTCAAGCGTCACTTTGGAACCCGGCTCGGCGGCCAGGCGGTCCATTTCCAGGACCATGCCCGGTTCCACCTTGTACTGCCGGCCACAGGCCTGCACAATCGCGTACATCGTCGTCTCCATACTCGTTACGGACCATGCCCCGTGGTTTTTTTAATCGCCCGGACCCGAACGGTCCGACGCATCGTCGTCCCTAGCCGGGCATGGCACAAAACAGGATTCAAATGTACAGCCCAAACACGGGAACGCAAACCGGATCACCGCGCGGGGAACCGGCCGGTTTCCACCAGACGCCGGCAGGCATCCCGGATCCCGGGGATTTCCCGCAGCTCGCCCGGAGTCCCGTCCGGAATCGGCGAGATCAGTTGGGACATGCGGGGAATGACCGTGGCCGGACCAGCGGCGGCAAAGGCAGCGTTGCAGAATTCCACGAACGGCGCGCAGTCGGCCAGCAGGGTTCGTGGCCGCGGCTGCCCTCCCCGCACATACTCCACATAATGGCGCAGGTTTTCCAGGAAAATGTCCGCCTCCGTGGGGAGGTCTTCCACCGGCCCGCCGTCGGCCGGGGCCACGGTGAACCGGTGCGCCAATCCCGGCGGCGCGGTTTCGCGGTAGGTAATGACGGCGCGGTCGCACTCGACCTGCTCCTCGTCCTCCTGCTCCCCGGCCACAGCATGAGTCATGGCGATGCGGATCTCCACCCCCGCAGCGCTCTCCGCCAACAGGAAAACCGTGTCCGCGGTCTCAATGTCATGGGCCCGTTCCATGCGGCAGCGGATCTTGCCGGCCCGCGCCCACGAATCCAGCCCGTCCGTCCCGCACCAGAACAGCAGGTTGTGGACGAAATGCGCCATGGCATTGGTCAGGCAACTGTCCAGCACCAGACGCCCGTTCATCTCGCGCCGGCCGGCCCAGTTGCTGCGCAGGAAATACGCGGTGCTGCGCGGCCAAATGCCGCGGAACGTCACCCGCCGCAGCCGGCCGAATTCGCCGGCCAGCAGCCGTTCCTTGAGGCGCCGGCGCGCCGCCTGGCCAATAAAATTGAAGCCGACCTGCGTCGCCTTCCGCGCGCCAGCCTCCACGACCAACATCTCCCGCAACTCGGCCAGGTCCAGAGTAGGCGGCTTTTCCAGGTAGGCGGCCACGCCGCGCTCAACGCAGGCCCGGTGCATGGCCGCGTGCAGCGGCACCGGCGTCGGGATCGTCACGATGTCCAGGCCGGCCGGGGCGAACCGTTCCAGCATCTCCCGGTAATCCGTGCCCACGGCCACGCCGCGTTCGGCGAACCCGAACTTCGCCGCCGCCGCGTCCCGCACCGCCGCGTCGGGGTCACAGGTCCAAACCAGACGGCAGCCCCCTTCCGCCTCCAAATCCCGGATCACCCGATGATGCATCTGGGCAAACCCGCCGCAACCGATCACGCCGATTTTCATGATATCCATGGCGCAAGCCAATCCTTAAAGTACAAATCACAACCGGCACCATGCCGGGGTTTGGCCAATCTGAATTGCCGCACCGGTTTTTCAAGGCGGCCGGCGCAGACAGATTCCATGAACTTGCACCCCTGCCGGGGTGCGCAATGACGTATGGGGGACGCCAACCGGTGGTGTCGCTCGCCGGGCTTCGCTCAACCACCGGCTACAGGCCGGGACGCCGCCGGCGTCCAAATCTCCGGACCGCAGAGAATGCCAGAGGCCACTCGCGGCCAATCCACGGCGTGAAAAGAGCCCCCTTGATTTATCAAATATACTGGTATAAAGTAGTATGTATTGAAGGTGTCGATACCATGGCAAGCGGTCTCGCACCGGGGTTCATTCCAGGCGAAATGCGGGGATCACGCCAGGGACCTTGCCGCCGCGGGGGACAGATCACATCACGGGGGACAGATCACATCACGGGGGACAGATCACGCCGGAGGCGTTGCAGCCTGTAGCCGGTGGTTGAGCGAAGCGACACCACCGGTTCGTCCGGCCCCTCAAAATCTGCACCCCGTTGATTCTGCCGGCCTGGCGGGGGAAATTGCACGCCTATTTAGGCGGCACAGTACGCGGGCTGGGCGGCACTCCCCGGGGCATCGGCGGGGTCGCGGATCATGTGCACCTGCTGGTCAGCCTCAAAACCACGCATGCGCTGGCTGATTTTTTGCGGGATTTGAAGAAAGCCTCGTCCATTTGGGTCACAGAGACCGCGAAAGACCAGGATTTTCATTGGCAGGAAGGCTATGCCGCATTTACGGTCAGCGCCTCCGCCTGTGACGCGGTACGGGAATACATTGCCCGCCAAGAGGTGCATCATCATCATAAATCGTTTCGCGACGAGTTGAGCGAGTTCCTGCAGAAATCCGGAGTGGAATACGACGCGCGTTTTCTTGATTAGGCCGGCACGGAATACGCACCGGGCTGGCACCCCTGCCGGGGTGCAAATGACGTATGGGAATGCCAACCGGTGGTGTCGCTTCGCTCAACCACCGGCTACAAGCTGGGACGCCGCCGGCGTCCGGGACCGCATACCCCACGCAGGCTGGGTTGCCGTTGGCGTCCGGGACCGCATACCCCCAGAGACAAGCGGGATACCGTTGCCGGCCGGGGTTGTCACACACGGCTAATGACCGGGATCAGACACCTTTGGTCGGATCACGCCAAAGGCGTTGAGTCGCCGGAGGCGTTGCCCTCTTTAGCCGGTGCTTGAACAGGGCCTTGCGACGCCGTCGGCCCGGACCACGCCGGAGGCGTTGCCCTCTTTAGCCGGTGCTTGAACAGGGCCTTGCGACGCCGTCGGCCCGGATCACGCCGGAGGCGTTGCAGCCTGTAGCCGGCGGTTGAGCGAAGCGACACCGCCGGTTCTCCGGCCCCTCCTCAAAATCTGCACCCGTCAGGGGTGCCAGACCCTACCGCCGCCCGGAAGGAGGCGGGGTCACTTCCCGCAGCACTGCTTGAACTTCTTTTTGCTGCCGCAGGGGCAGGGTTCGTTGCGGCCGACTTTGGGCAGTTCGCGACGGATAGTGATTCCCGCCGGCAGTTGAAACTCCGAAGCCGCGGCTCCGGCTCCGCCCTCCGGCGGCAGTTCCCCGGCCTGACCGTAGGCGGTGGTGGAAATGCTCTCCGAGGTCGCCACCGGTTCGGGCTGCGCCGGCGCGGCGGGCGCCATCCCGGCAAACTGCCCGAGCTGTTGGTGCACTTCCTGGGTGGGCAGCATCGAGATCATGTGCTGGAACGCCTGGACCGTGGTCGCGGAACGGAACATGTTCGCCAGAATCCGGTCCTTGATCTCTTCCGTGAGCCGGCTGAAGAGATGATAGGCTTCCTTCTTGTACTCCACCAGCGGGTCGCGCTGGCCATAGGCCCGCAGTTGGATGCTGTGGCGGAGGTTGTCCATGTTGTACAGATGTTCCTGCCAGAGCGTGTCGATGCCCTGGAGCATGATCTGCCGTTCCAGCCAGCGGATGGCGTCGGGGTTTTCGTTCTTTTCCTTGAGCTGGTAGGCGGCGTCGATCTTGTCCAGAAGCCGGCGGGCCAGGGCTTCGGCGTCGGGCTTGCCTTCGGGCCAGGCCAGGTCTTCGATTTCAAAACCGATGGGGAAGGTGCGGACGCACCAGTCCAACAATTCCTTACGATCCATTTCCTTGCCGCGTTCGGGCAGGGCCTGGGCGGTTTCGATGCGGTTGCTGACCGCGGTGAAGGCGATGTCAAAGAGCAGTTCCCGCGGGTCGTCGGTGAGCAGCGCCTGCTTGCGCAGGCCGTAGACGACCTCACGCTGCTTGTTCATCACATCGTCGTACTGGAGAGTACGCTTGCGGATGGTGAAGTGCTGCTGCTCGACGCTGCGCTGGGCGCGTTCGATGGAGCGGTTGAGGAAGCCGTGGGAGAGTTCCTCGCCCTCCTGCATGCCGAGCCGTTCCATGATGCCGGCGATGCGGTCGGAACCGAAGAGCCGCATCAGATCGTCTTCGAGCGAGATATAGAAGCGCGACGACCCGGGATCGCCCTGGCGCGCGCAGCGGCCGCGGAGCTGGCGGTCGATGCGGCGGGAGTCATGCCGTTCGGAGCCGATGACATGCAGGCCGCCGAAACCGGTGACCTCCGGCCCGAGCTTGATGTCGGTGCCGCGGCCGGCCATGTTGGTGGCGATGGTGACCGAGCCCTTCTGCCCGGCCAGCGACACGATCTCGGCTTCGCGGGCGTGGTTCTTGGCATTGAGCACGGTGTGCGGGATGTGCTTGCGCTGAAGCATGCGGCTGAGCACTTCGGAAGAGTCCACCGAAACCGTGCCCACCAACACCGGCTGCCCATGCTCGTGGCATTCCTCGATCTCCTCCAAGACGGCAGCGAATTTCTCGCGCTTGGTCTTGAAGATGCGGTCGTTGGAGTCCTTGCGGACGCAGGGACGGTTGGGCGGGACCACGACCACGTCGAGCTTGTAGATGTCCTTGAATTCCGAAGCCTCGGTTTCGGCCGTGCCGGTCATGCCGGCCAGCTTCTTGTAAAGGCGGAAATAATTCTGGATGGTGATCGATGCATAAGTCTGCGTCTCGCGCTCGATCTGCACCCCTTCCTTTGCCTCCACGGCCTGGTGCAGCCCGTCGCTCCAGCGGCGGCCGGGCAGGATGCGCCCGGTGAACTCGTCGACAATCATCACCTTGTTTTCCTGGACGACATAATGCACGTCCTTCTCGAACAGGCAGTAGCCGCGCAGGAGCTGGGAGATGTTGTGGATAGTCTCGCTGCGAATCTCGAATTCCTGCTGCAGCGCCTGGCGCTTCTCCGCCTTCTGTTCCTCGGTGAGGCCGGCGTTGTGGTCGATGTCGTGGTAGGCGGTGCCGAGGTCGGGGATCATAAAGGCGTCCGGATCCTGCGGCGCCAGATAGAGGCGCCCCTTCTCGGTGAGACTTGCCTCGTTGTTACGCTCCTCGATGGCGAAATAAAGATCCGCCTTGACCTTCTGCAGAAAGCCGCGGTTCGAGTCGCTGAAGACTTCCATCTCACGGCGGTCACACTGCTTGTGCAGTGACGGATCCTCCATCAGGCGCAGGAGCTGCTTGTGCTTGGGCATGCCGATCTTGACCTGCACCATCTTGGTGAGGGCGGCGTCGAACGCCTCCGGAGTGGCGGCGTCCGGCTTCTCGATCACGTCCTTCACTTCCTGGATCAGGCGCGTGAGCAGCAGCGACTGCATCCGGAACAGCTCGGCCACGCCGGGCTTGAGCTTGTCGTACTGGTGGCGGGAAACCGCCGACGGACCGGAGATGATCAACGGCGTGCGCGCCTCGTCGATGAGGATGCTGTCCACTTCGTCGATAATGGCGAAGAAATGGTCGCGCTGGACCATTTCCTCCTTGGAGCCGGCCATGCCCATGTCGCGGAGATAGTCGAAGCCGAATTCGGAATTGGTGCCGTAGGTGATGTCGCAGGCGTACTGGGCGCGGCGCTCGGCCGGGCTCATGCTGTTCTGGATGCAGCCCACGGTGAGGCCGAGGTACTTGAAGATCGCGCCCATCCACTCCGAGTCGCGCCGGGCCAGGTAGTCGTTGACGGTGACGAGCTGGACATTGCGTCCGGACAGCGCGTTCAGGTACAGCGGCAGCGTCGCCACCAGGGTCTTGCCTTCGCCCGTGGCCATTTCCGCGATGCCGCAGCGGTGCAGCACCATGCCGCCGATAAGCTGCACATCAAAGGGCACCATGTCCCAGGGTAGTTTGTGCCCGGTGACGTCGATCTCGGTGCCGCAAAGGCGGCGGCAGGCGTTCTTTGCCGCCGCAAACGCCTCGCAGAGAATGTCGTCCAGCGTCTCGCCCTTCTGGACGCGCGCCTTGAACTCCTCCGTCTTGGCCCGCAGCTGCTCGTCGGTCAGAGCCTGGTACTGGGCCTCGATCCGGTTGATCTCCCCCACCAGCGGGCGCATCCGCCGGATCGCCCGCTCGTTGCGGGTGCCCATGATTTTCTTCAAAATCCAGCCGACCATAGACCAACCTCGTCTCTAAACCTGCCGTATGGTTAAATAAAAGAACTGGGTACTATAGCGAGGATTTTAAAAGACGCGGGAAAATCAGGGAGGGAGAACACGGACGACCACGGACGGGAAAAAACAAAGCGGGGGAAGCAAGGCCCCCACCCCGGACCGGCGCGCCTGCGGCGTCATCCTGCGGTCCGCGCAAGCAACTGTTTCATCCCCCCCAAGGGATGCCAGCCGGTAGCCGGTGGTTGAGCGAAGCCCGGCGAGCGACACCACCGGATTGGGCGGCCCCCGGCGAATGCACCCCGGCAGGGGCGCAAAGGCGATGATCGGGAAGCGTCACCTCTTCCTGACCCAAAGCCGGTTTCACCGCGGATTACGCGGATTTCACGGATCAAGACTGGCACGATTGCCGGCCGCAGGATCATTCACCGCTCCCTACTTTTTAGGCGTCGATTTGCTCCGGTAGCGGGTACCTTCCGGGGTCCAGAACAGGAACCCCGAATCGGAAATTTCCAGATGAGCGGACAGGCCTCGGTCGGCAAGCTCTCGACGTAACCCATCGGAGCCATCCTCGCTCTCAAGGATGTATCCCTCGGTGAGCACATCTCCGTAGTGCTTCTCTGTATTGGAACGCGCCAACGCGATCAGGTCCGCGACGTCCCTGCCGAGGGACCAAACATGGACATCCTGATCCGTCGCGTAGGTTTTGTGCGGGAGCAAGAGCGGGCCGATTTTCTCACGGAGGCACGGGGCACACGGAGAGGAACTTTCCGCTTCCCGGAGGCGCGTGCCCCATAGGTCCCATTCGTCCTATACGTCCCATAGGTCCCATGCCCCAAACGCGCGCCGCCGGATCGAAAGAATGGGACTTATGGGACGGCGGCGCGGGAACGAACGGATTCCAAATGGGACGCCGTCAGGCGGGGCGAAATTCGCTGGCGCCGAAGACGTTGGCGAGATGACAGAACACGATTCGCCAGCGCGTTTCGCCACGCCAATTGGAAACGGGTCGAAGACCCTCGCCAGGGGGTTCGGGGGCGCGCGAACTGCGCCCCCGACAACGCCGGTCACTTCGAACCAGGCTTGTCGATGGGCAATCCCTGACGGCACATCGGGCACTCTTCGGGCTTGTGCGTGGGGAAAGTCAGTTTCACCAGGCTATGCATGGGCACGTCGAACGGGTTCGGCGCGCCGCTGCGGTCCACGATCACGGCCACACCGACGACCACGCCGCCGGCCGCGCGCACCAGGTCGATGGTCTGCTGGACGCGGCCGCCCTTGGTCACCACGTCCTCGGCCACCAGGATGCGCTCACCCTTGGCGATGCCGAAGCCGCGGCGCAGAACCAGGTTTGACTGGTCATCCTTTTCGGCGAAGATGGCGCGCACGCCCAGGGCCCGGCCGACTTCCTGGCCGACCACGATGCCGCCGATGGCCGGCGAGATCACGGCGTCGATGGTCTCCGCCCGGAACCGTTCGGCCAGGGTCTCGCAAAGCTGCGCGGCGATATGGGTGTGCTGCAGAACCAGTGCGCACTGGAAGTAATGGTCGCTGTGCAGGCCGCTGCGCAGCAGAAAATGCCCCTTCAGCAGGGACTTGGTCTCATAGAAGGCGTTCAGAGCGTCCTGTTCCGTCATGGGGTGCGGTTCCTTGGGGTTACTTGCGGGAAGAATTGGGTTTGGGGGCGGTCCCGGCGGGCGGCGCGGCGGCGGCCGCCGCCGCCGCGGCCTGGGCCTTGCCGATGTCCTTGAGCAGTGCCCACGTCAGCGTGTCCACGCCTTGGATGTTGCGGTACTCGCGGTTGACCAGGTTCAGGTCCATCTGCTGCGGCGAAACCAGGGCGCCGAGCTGGCCGCCCAGGGAAATCTTGACCCGGCGCAGGGTCAGCCGGAGCCGGTCGATGCGGAATTCGCCCTGCGGTTCCTCCGGCGAAGCCGGGACCGGTTCGGGCCGCGGCGCGGGCTTCGGCGCGGGCTTCGGCGCCGGCCCGGGCGGGATGGCGGGGGACTTCTGAACCGTTTCCGGGGCGGGCTGCGGCGGGGCGGAAGACGGAGTGGTCGAGGCCGGCCGGGCCGGGCGCGGCGGCGGGGCGGGCTTGGGCACCGGCGGCGCCAGCGACAGCGGCGACCCGGTCAGCATGCGCATCAGCACATCCACGTTCGACTGTCCGTCGGCCCGGGTCTCATACACGATGTCGCTGACGTTCACCGTCATGTCCTCGAAATGAACGTCCCGGTGCAGCAGCCAGCCGACCACGTTGAAATCCGCCATCAGTTCCGGCGCCGCCAGCATCACCGGGGATTCGAACCCCGGGGGATTGTGCAGCGCCACGTCCCGCACCCGCAGGCTGGCGGTGAACGGGTTGATTTCCATCCGGCCGATCTCCAGACGGACGCCGAACCGTTCGCGCGCCCCGTTCACCAGCGTGCGCCGGACCAACACCCCGAGCAGGGACGGCAGCGCCAGCAGGAAAACCACCACCGCCGTGAACAGCAGTAGCAGAATCAGCCGAGCGCGCCAGGGGTTGCATTCATTGGGCATGGGAAGATCGGGGGACTTGCGCGTTTACGTTAAGGAAAGCGAACGTCGAACATTGAACGTTGAACGTCCAACGTCGAATCAGAATGCGGTGATTTACGCTCCATCCGGTCGGGTTTTACTTCGACGTTCAACGTTCGATGTTCAATGTTCGACGTTCGCATCTCACCTGGGGGATCGAAGGAACCTGGCCGCTTCCGGCGCCGCCGTCCCCCGTGCCATCCGGTTCTTGACTAATCGTGTTTCGCCGCTACGCTACCCTGCACCGCCGGAAACGGAGGGTCCGCCGGTGGCGGGCCGCAGCCCGGATTCCGGGCACGGCGCACGAATTTTCAACATAGCATTGAAACCCTGTCTTTCCATGTTCTATCCCCCCCCCCTGTCCGCCCTTTTGCGCGCCGCGCTTCTGCCACTTTTACTGCTGGCCGGCGCCCCCGCCCTGCGCGCCGCCTCCGCCGAGGATGGCGCCCGCGAAATGTGGATGGCCGGCTACCTCAAGTACGAAGAGGGCGCCAAGGCGGAAAAGACCAACAACATCGTCCTGGCCATCGACCTCTACCGCGGCGCCGTCACCGTCTTCAACCAGGTCCAGACCAAATATCCCAAATGGAACCAGAGCCTGCTCGATTACCGTATCAATTTCTGCAAGACCAGACTGCAACAGCTCGAGAGCTCGGTCGCCGCCAAAAGCATCGACCTCTCCAAGAACGAACTCGTCGGCCTCGCCCGCCAGCAGGAGGCGCGCATCAAGGCTCTGACCGACGAACTCGCCAGTGCCAAAAAAAACCTGGACCTCTCCTCCCAGGCCCTGGACCGCGCCCGCGCCGAAGCCGCCGCCACCCTCGCCGCCCGCACCGAGATGGATCGCATCCTCCAGGAAAACAAAAACCTGCGCGAAACCAAAGCCGCCGCCGAACAACGCGCCGCCGCCCTGCAGGCGGACATGGAAAAACTCCAGTCCGAGGCCGGCATCAAGGAGAAGGCCGCCCGCCTCCAGCAGCAGCTTGACGTCACCCTCGCCCGCCAGGCCGACCTGGAGCGCGACCGCCAGGCGTCCCTGGCCAACCTCCGCGCCCTCCAGGACCAAGTCAAGGCCACCGCCGCGGAAAACGACCGCCTCCGCACCGTCCAGAAAACCCTGGCCGAAGGCTCGGTCAAACTTCAGAAACAGGCGGAAGCCCTCGAGGACCAGGCCGCCGAACTACGCCAAAAACTCACTGACGCCGCCAAAGCCTCCCGCAAAACCGGGGACGAACTAGCCGCCAAAACCGCCCAGGCCGACGAACTTGCCGCCAACCTGAAAGCCGCCGCCGCCACCGTCACCGCCAGCCAGAAAACCGCCGCCGCCGACCAGGGAAAACTACACGACCTCCAGACCGAAGCCCGCAAATGGGACAAAACCCGCGTCAGCCTCGAATCCCTCGTCGCGGAACGCCAGGCCGCCCTGGATACCGCCCGCCGCGACTCGGAACGGCTGGAAAAAGACCTGGCCGACCAGCGCACCCGCCTGAAAACCCTGGAGGCCGCGACCGCCAACCAGAACGACGCCATGCGCCAGGCCGTCGCCGCCAACGCCCGCGCCGAGGCGGCCCTGGGCGATGTCCGCCTCCTCCGCAAAGCCTTGGACGAGGCGCAGGACAAGAACCGTTCGCTCGAAACCAAGCTCGCCGCCGCCCTGCGTCCGCCGCCCGTGGACGTCAACGCCGGCAAGCCGGTTCCGCCGCCGCCCCCTCCCGACCTGCCCAAACCCGAGGACGCCCTGGCCGCCCGTCTCGCCCGCGACCAGCAGCTCGCCGCCCTGAAGCGCCAGGTCGAAGACACCGCCGCCGAAGCCACCCGCCAGAATGGCATGCTCGACAAAATCCAGCTCCGCAACAAAGAACTCACCGACGAAAACCGCGCACTCAAGCATGCCATCGCCTCCGCCACCGGCGCCGGCGCCCCTGAAACGGAAAACTCCGCCGCCGTTCGCGCCCGGCTCGAACAGGCCCTCACCGACCTGCGCACCCGCTATGACGAAGGACTCCAACTCGCCCGCCGCCGCCCCGCCCATACCGCCAGGATCGCCGCCGCCTTCTCGCTGGCGCTGTAACTCCGTCGCGTCCGCCTTGTTCGTTTCTCCGTTGTGTTCATGGACTCCTCCTTGTGCCTCGCTACCCACCGTCCTTTGTTCGGCCTCACCTACCGTCATCCGTACCTTGCCCGCTTCGGTCTGGATCACCACCGACTGATCGCCCACCCGGCCCACCATGTAGAACGGTGCCTTCGGCTTGCCCCTCAGCGCCAACTCTTGCAGGTTCTCCGCCACGCCCTTCTTCATCACCGCTCCGATTTCTTTCTGCAAGGAGAAGAACCGATCGGCCGGACATAGCCCGCCCAGTCCCTGGTGAGGTCGTTGCTGGTTGTAGTACTGCACCCACCACGCGATGCGCTCCCGCGCCGATTCGAACGTGTCGAACTGCGCCCGGCTCAGGAACTCTTCCCAGATGCTTTTCCAGAACCGCTCGATCTTCCCCAGCGTCTGCGGATGGTGCGGACTGCTCCGGATGTGGTGAACCCGATCCTTCTGCAGTTCGTGCTCAAAGCGCGTCTTGCCACGCCAGTTGGTGTACTGCCGGCCGTTGTCCGTCAGCATTTCCTTGGGCACACCACACGCGCCCGTCGCCCGCCGGTACACCTCCAGGACATTCTCCGCTGTCTGTGTCCGGTAGAGTTCCAGGCCCGTGATATACCGGGAATGGTCGTCAATGAACCCGATCAGGTAAGCGAACTGTCCCGTCAGTCGAAACGGGAAGATGTCGCTCTGCCACATCTGGTTGGGCGTGCTGCGCTCGAAGAAGCGCGGCTTCGAGGGATTGCGCGGCGACTTGCGTTTGGCGGTCGGCATCAGCCGCTGCGCGTGCAGCGTCCGCCTCACCGTCTCCGCACTCGTCGGCAGGAACAAGGCCCGCTTCAGCCACTGCGCGATCCGCTTAACACCGAAGGTGGGATTCGCACGCTTGACCTCCACGATTTTCGTCTGGACCGCCGTCAACGCCCGGTTAACTTGACGTTGCTGGACCGCGTGATAGACCGGATGCAGTCCGGCTTCGCCTCGCTCCCGGTAGGCTCTGACCCAGTCGAACACCGTCCCTTTGGTGACGCCAACCTCCCGCGCCACCAACCGCGATGGAATCCGTTCCTCCAGATAGAGTTTTACGGCCTTGCGCCGTTGCTCGAACGTAGACCATCCGTGTCCTTTCGGCAACAGTGCATGCGTGTGAAAGCT
>CAITSE010000304.1 GCA_903894975.1 uncultured Lentisphaerota bacterium | reverse complement strand
GGCCAAGCACTACCCCACCTGCCGGCGCATGCGCTTCTGGATGACCTTCGGAGAAAGCTACCTCACCCACCTGCGCTGCCTCACCAACGTCGGCATGACCCGCATCGACCCGGTCGAGTTCGAGGGGCACAAGATCGTCCCCATCCAGTTCCTCAAGGCGCTGCTGCCCGACCCCGCCTCCCTCGGCCCGCGCACCAAGGGCAAGACCAACATCGGCTGCATCCTCACCGGCGTCAAGGACGGCAAAAAACGCGTCTACTACGTCTGGAACGTCTGTGATCACCAGGAATGCTACCGCGAGGTCGGCAGCCAGGGCGTGGCCTACACCACCGGCGTCCCGGCCATGCTCGGCGGCAAGCTCATGCTCGAGGGCGTGTGGAAAGGCGCCGGCGTGTTCAACGTCGAGCAGCTCAACCCCGATCCCTTCATGCAGGAAGTCGGCAAGTGGGGCCTGCCCTGGCAGGAAACCTACCTGGACGAAGCCTTCCTGAAAAAAACCGGCCTCGATTAAGGCGGGGTTGAACAGAAGGCGCAAAGACGCGGAGAAAGCCATTTTCTCTCGCCAAGACCTCCCCGGGAACGCCGATCTCCCGATCGGCGGGTCTCAGGCGTTGCACCACACGTAATGGCTCCGTTACGGTGGGGAACGGAATCCCCGCCGTAACGGAGCCATTACCAAGCCAAGAGACAGAAACGCCTTCTTGGCGCTCTTTGCGCCTTGGCGAGAGAACATCCGGGAATTTACAGGCTCTGCGTGCGCAGCCAGTCGGCCACGGTGCGCCAGCCGTCGGCGGCGCTGGTGACGATGCCGCCGGCATAGCCGCTCCCCGAATGGTCAGGGTTCGAAAAGCGCTCCGCGATGAAGGATGGCGGCAAGACGGCGGTAGGATAGCACCTCGATGCCGTCTGTGGTTCGCAAGTCCGGAGTTTCGGGACAGACAATGATACGCCGTAGCACGCCCGGCGGTGTGCCGAACGCGCGAAGCCCTTTGCACCAGGTCTCGTTGAAGGTGGCGCCGGACTTGACTTCCACGGCCACCATCTGGTCGTTGCGGATCACCAGAAAATCCACTTCCAGCTCAAGAGAGGACGCGGGCGCCCAATACCGCAGGTCGCTAAAGTCGCGCCGATAGTCGCGGTAGGCCAGCAGCGTGGTGCAAACCAGCCCCTCAAACAGGTGCCCCCGCTCTTCAACGGCCAACCGGGTTTGAAGCTGCTGCTTGGCAGCACGCACCAGGCCGGGATCGATCCAGTACAGCTTGGGATGTTTGCGCTCTTTGACGCGCAGTTTTCCTTCGTAGGCACGGAGTTGGACGC
Organism: uncultured Lentisphaerota bacterium; assembly: GCA_903894975.1. Taxonomy (GTDB): domain Bacteria; phylum Verrucomicrobiota; class Lentisphaeria; order Oligosphaerales; family CAITYL01; genus CAITSE01. Next base: position 4,294 of record CAITSE010000304.1, on the reverse strand, counting down.
AAAGCAGGGTCTGCTCAAGAATCTCCAGATAGGCACTCACCGTAGGCCGCGAAACCCCGCATTCGCGCGCAATATTGGTGGTGTTGATGGACTGTCCGTGAAGAATGGCGGCGATGGTGATGAAACGGGCAAAGCCCGGCAGGTTGCGGACCAGCGCTTCCGCCTGCACCTCCTCCTTGAGGTAGGTCATGATATAAGCGTCCAGCTTCTCCGCCCTGGCGGAACTTTTCCACGCCACGGGCAAGGTGCCGTAAAGGAGCGCGTCCTCCAGATCGAACGGTTCGGGAAGTTCGTCCGGCAAAAAAGGATACAGGGTTCGGCTCAAGGCGCGGCCGGCCAACAGATTGACTCCGGCCATGCGCAGTTTGCGGGCGCTGGAGCCGCACAGGGCAAATTTGAGCTGGCGGTTCTCAATGAAGCGATGCACTTCATTCAGAAGATCGGGCATTTTCTGAATTTCATCCACAATGACCCAGGAACCCGACGGAACCGCCTGAAGCTCATTGGCAAACGTTCCCGGCTGGGACATGAGACGATACCGCTGCCGTTCATCCAGAAGGTCGATGAGCTTGGCATCGGGGAGTTGATGCCGCAACCATGTGCTTTTCCCGGTACCCCTGGGGCCAAGCAGGAAAAACGATTCTTCAGGACACGTCAGCGCTCTTGCGTAATACATAAGGGTCAGCCTCCAGGAGACCTTTATACCTTACGCTCGTCATGGATAATAGCAAGTTTATATTACGTTTTTCCATGAAATGCGAAATATATACTTTCTCTCGTCACGGAGGCGGAAGACTTCCTTTGCGCGCTTTGCGTCTTGGCGAGAGAAAATCCGGGAGACGGCCCGTTTCTCTACGGGCGTTGCGCGCGCAGCCAGTCGGCCACGGTGCGCCAGCCGTCGGCGGCGCTGGTGACGATGCCGCCGGCGTAGCCGCTCCCCTCCCCTGCGGGCAGCAGCCCCGGGATGGCCGCGCATTCGCCCGCCGGCGTCCGCAGGATGCGCACGGGCGCGCTGGTGGTGGCCTCCACGCCCAGAAGCACGCCCTGACGGATCCAGCCCGGGATCTTGAGGTCCAGGGCGCGCAACCCCTCCTCCAGCCGCGCCGCCACGGCCGGCGGCAGCAGCGCGTGCAGGTCGCAGGCGGTCACCGGCCGGCGGGACGAGGTCCGCAAGTCCCGGACGGAACTGCGCCGCGCCAGGAAATCGGCCGCGGTCTGGCCGGGCACGGCAAAGCCGCCGCCGCCCAGCTCGAAACCGCGCCGTTCGAGCGCCTCACGCCAGCGCAGGACGCCTTCGACGGCATCCGGCGCGCCGGGAACGGTCATTTCCGCCGCACTGACTGGCGTCACCAGCCCGGCGTTGGTCCACGGCGCGGTGCGGCGGCTGCCGGACATGCCGTTGACCCCCACCAGCCCCGCCGCGGCCGAACAGGCGACGACCTCACCGCCGGGGCAGCAGCAGAAGGTGTAGACCGCGCCGCGGTCGGCAAGCTGGGCCGTGAGATTGTACGGGGCATTCCCCAAAACCGCGCGCACGGCCGGATCGGTGCCGTAAAAATGACGGGTGATGAATTCCGACGGATGCTCGATCCGGCAGCCGACGGCCAGCGGTTTCGGCTCCAACTCCGCCCCGGCGGCGCGCAGCAGACGGTAGGTGTCAAAGGCCGAATGCCCGCAGGCGACCACCAGCGGCCAAGCCGGCGCCCAGGCGTCATTCAAGGCGGCTTCAAGATGGCCGGCCGGTGTGCGCCGGACCCCGGTCAGGCGCGTGCCGAAGCGGAAGGTGGCGCCGCGGGCCTCCAGGAGCGCCCGCAGCCGGGGCAGCAGCTCCACCAGCCGGTCCGTGCCCACGTGCGGCCGGGAATCGTAGAGAATTTCCTCCGGCGCGCCGACGGCGACCAGGGTTTGCAGCACCTTGGCGACCAGCGGCCCTTTGGAGCGCGTGTTCAGCTTGCCGTCCGAAAACGTGCCTGCCCCGCCCTCCCCGAAATACATGTTCGATTCCGGGTCCAGTAGCCCCTGGAGCCAGAAGCGATCCACGTCCCAGGCCCGTTCCGGGGCCGGCCGGCCCCGTTCCACGATCAGCGGCGGCAGCCCCGCCTCGCATAGGGCCAGGGCGGCGAAGAGGCCGGCCGGGCCGGCCCCGACGATCACCGGCGCGGCATCCGGCAGGCGGACGGGCGTCAGGCGCTCCTCCGGGGCTTCCCGGAGCGCCGTCAGGGGCGCCGTGGCCGCCGGCGGGGGAAAGCCTGGCGCGAAGTCCAGCACCAGCCGGTACTGAAAACGGATGTTCCGGTGCTGGCGCGCGTCCACGCTCCGGTGGAGAATGCGCAGGCCGGCGATGGCTTCGGGCGGGAGATTCAGGCGGCGGGCGGCGGCGGCGCGCAGGTCCGGCTCAGTGACCGGCAGCTCCAGCGTCAGCTCGGCCGATTTCACAGCTTGCCCAGGCGCTTGAGTACGACCAGGATGTCGTTCTCCGAGCTGCCCTTCTGCTTGGCGGCTTTTTTGAGCTCGGTTTCGAGGTTGACTTCGAGCTTCTGCAGGCGGACGTACTGTTCGACCGTCTTGCGGACCTTGGCGCGGGCGTGCTCCTCGGAGATCTGGTTGAAGTCTTCCACCAGTTCCGCCGGCTTGCGGGAATACAGCATGGCCACGGTCACGAACGGCTTCTTCAGGCGCGGATTTTCCACGACACTGTAGACCGGGTTCACCGAGGTCGGGTTGAAATGCTCCAGGATGTCGTAGAAGGCGCACGGGTCGCCGCCTTCCGGGACTTCCAGGAGGAACATGGCTTCGATGGGGTTCTCGGGCGGCAGCAGCAGCGGGTTCAGGTGCTTGTTGAGCTGCTTCGCGAAGGGTTCCGCCGGATTGAAGTCGAACGAGGTGAAATGATTGAAGTACGGCTTGCCGAAGAAGAGCGCGAAATCCTCGGCGTCGATGTGGCCGTCGAGCAGCTTCAGCTCCTCATTCTTCCGGGGAATGGCCAGGAAGGTCTTGAGGCTGCGCGTGATCAGATTGTTGAACTCCTCCTCCGTCATTTTCGACTCGAACTTGAGCTTGTTCGCGAAGAGGATGATGTTGCCCGTGTTGCCGCTGTCCACGGCGTCGGAGAGCGGGCCTTCCAGGAATTCGGTCGTATTGACGACGAATTCATTGGGTTCCAGGCGGGCGTACGGCAGGACCAGGAGGAACTGGGTGCGGTCGGCCAGGGGCAATTCCGGGCCGGCGGCGATTTCCCGGAGCATGGCGGAGCAGATGCCATTGCCCGTGCCGCCGCCGGTGGAGCTGAAAATCTGGTTGCCGCGGGAGACCCGGAGCAATTCTTCGCGGATCGAATGGAAGGCTTCCTCGCCGAGCCGGGGATTCTTCCGCGACCCGCGGAGTTGTCCCAGGGAAGAATGCATCACGGCCAGCATTTTCCGCTTGGCCGGGAGCTTGCCCATTTCCACTTCCGAGACGTTGACCACGACCGCATCCGGATCGAGCTTCAACGCCAGTTTGCTGCCTGCGCCGCCGATGCCGATGGTCATGTTGCCGAACCCTCCAGAAAGGACGACTGCCGCTGATGGTACCGGTTGTTCAAGACAAGAGTTTCCAGCGCCCGGGCGCCGTAAGGAGTGATATAAATATTGCGGCGATTGCCCTCGCCGCGGAGCTGGACGAAACAGAGGGCCGCCAGCGCCTCGATGACCGCCACCGCGTTCTGCTTGGTGCGGGTGATGGCGTGGGACTTGAGATCGTCAAAGCCATTGGTGATGTTGTACTTGACCTTGCGGTCCTCGGCCCGGGCCGCCCAGAGCAGCACCAGGAAATGCCCTTCCTGGAGCTTGGCGATCTGGTCGTTGAACAGCTCTTTCCCGGGTTGTTCTAGGGTTCGCGCCATGTCAGGTGCTGCCTTGCGGTGGAAGAATCTATTGTAGTATAGTGCAATTTCAGGGCGCTTGCAAGTGCGGGTTTCGCCTGAAAATCTGGAATTTTCACCCCCGCTCCGGCTGCCGTCGCCAAGCCCGAAAACCCCTCTTTTAATAAACCATACTATAAGAAACTCTACTTAACTGAAGTATAGTGTACTACTAAATAAAACCAAGGAGGAAAAGGCGGGGTAAAGGCGCGCGCCACGGGGGGCTGCAAGGGAGACGCTAGTTCTTGTGCTCCTGCGTGATGTACACCGAAAGTGTCACCGACGGTAGCTGGTGGTTGAGGACACTGGAGGTGTCACAGCCGGTAGCCGGTGGTTGAGCGCCGCGACACCACCGGACATAAAACGGAGAATATCAGCACCCCGGCAGGGGTG